>CAZKCX010000972.1:0-1509 GCA_964550865.1 uncultured Planctomycetales bacterium | reverse complement strand
TCCAGTTGTCGCTCTGGCCGGTCTTGATATAGCGCAGCGCGGCGTCGTTCATGTCCACGACCCGCCGCCAGGTGACGCCGTCCGGATCGATGTCGAGCTTGGGCAGGCCTGTCTTCTTCCAGTCCGCCGGGGTCGCGTGGGCCTCGTGCTTGATGCGGGCGTCGATGCCCGCGGCGAGGAGGTTGTTGGTGATGCTGACGGCATGGAGGTCGCCCGTGAGGTGGAGGTTGAACTCCTCCATGGGGATGACCTGGCTGTAGCCACCGCCGGCGGCCCCGCCCTTAATGCCGAACGTGGGGCCCATCGACGGTTGCCGGATGCAGAGGAACACGTTCTTACGGATCTTGCCCAGGCCCTGGGTCAGACCGACGCTGGTCGTGGTCTTGCCTTCGCCGAGCGGTGTGGGCGTGATGGCGGTGACGTCGATATACTTGGCCTGTGGCGCTTTGGCGAGCCGCTTGAGGACATCGAGCTTGACCTTGGCTTTTCCCTCGCCGTACATCTCAAGCTCTTTGTGGAGAATGCCGGCCTTTTCGGCGAGTTTCTCCATGGACATCGGTTTGGCCGCTTGTGAGATTTCGATATCCGGTGGGACCTTCTTCGCCATGAGCTCATCTCCCTATCTACAGAGGATACGCACAAAGGATCGCCACGGGGCGCGGCGATTCCGCTTCACTCCCCCGAAGGGTTTTGGTTTCGTCTGATCATGCAGAAACGTCACTGGTGCCGATGAGCACGTCTCGCTGCATCGGTTGGCGCCGAGACCGCGCGCGACGTTCGGCGAACGGTGTCACGTGCAATACCCGGGGGATTCTAGCGGCCGCCCGGCTGTCCGTCCACCGGGTTTTCCTTCGACGCCTTCGCGGAGGTGCTGGCGGGGAGACCGCTGCGCGGATCGCCCCCGCGAAAAGCGTCCCGGGCCGTTGCCACCGGATCGAGCGAGATGGTATACTCTCCGGTTGCCCTATCTGGAGGTAGCGCAGGGGTGTTCCTGCGCCCAGAATCGGGGGAGCGTAGACGAAGCGGCGGGTGCGGGGTCACCGGTCGCCCAGCCCGGGTCATTCACTGGCCCAAACGAACTGCACAGCATAACTATGGTCAATCGAAACCTCATTCACGAACTCGACGTACCCGAAGAAAACCTTGATTCGCAACTGGCCGAAGCCTTCGGCGACGATGCCAAGTGGGAAGACATCGCCGAGGAGATCGACAAATCGGTCAACCAGTTCCAGCCGAACAACATCTTGACCGGCCGCATCGTCAACTTCGTGGGCGATGACGTGGTGGTGGATGTCGGCCTCAAGAGCGAAGGCGTCATCAGCAAGAACGAATTCGCCGACCCGTCGGCCATCGATATCGGGGACGAGGTCCAGGTCTGGCTCGAGACGGTCGAGAGCGACAGCGGGGTGATCGGACTTTCCAAGCGCAAGGCCGATCGGATCCTGAACTGGCAGCGCATCATCGAAACGAGTAAGGAGGGCGACGTCGTCACGGGCAAGGTGACACGGA
>CAZKCX010000971.1:0-1535 GCA_964550865.1 uncultured Planctomycetales bacterium | reverse complement strand
CGTCTTCCAACTGACGGCGGACGATCTCATGATCGTGGACGTCAACGGGGAGGTGCTGCCGAAGGACAAGGTCAAACGCACGGCGCTCGACGAGAAGGAAGTCGGCCTTCCCGGCGCGTCGTTCGAAATCGCCCTGGAGGAATGCCCGCGCCTTCGTGGCGAGAACGAGCTGGGTCTCGCGCTCCAGAACGAGGTCGGCAAGCGGCCCGTTCCCTATATGGAAGAACTGGACGTCCTGGTTCACTAGGCTGTTCGCAACGATTTCTGAACAGTCGAGGAGCCTTGTCTCTTGTGGCCCAGCCGCCCTCGGCTGGGGCTCGACAACGGTTCACGGCCGGGGGCGGCCGTGCCACACCTTTCGATCTTGGTTGCAAGCAGCTCAGGTGAGCCGGCGACGCATGGTAACGCACCAAGACATCCGAGACGCCGCACGCATGCTGGGGCTCACCGGTCGGTGCCTATGCGTGCATTCCTCGCTCCGCTCGTTCGGTCATGTCGAGGGTGGGCCGGAAACGGTGGTCGGCGCGCTTCTTGACGAAGGCTGCACGGTGATGGTGCCCGCTTTTTCGTATGCCTTCGCCGTTCAGCCTCCGCCCCCGCGCCTGCGGTTCGGACGAAACGGTACGGACTACGGCGAGGACTTGCCTCCACGCGACCCCGGCGGGCGGGTCTATACGCCCGACACAATCGAGATCGACCGCGCGAAGATGGGCGCGATCCCCGACGCCGTCGTGCGCATGACCGGCCGAATCCGTGGGAATCACCCGCTCAGCTCCTTTGCCGCCATTGGACCGGATGCCAGACGTCTTCTGGCGGATCAGGCGCCGCTCGATCTGTATCCCCCATTCCGGGCGCTGGCGGACCTGGATGGTCTGGTCGTGCTCATGGGCGTTGGACTCAATCGTATGACGATGCTGCATCATGCGGAGCGGCTGGCGGGCCGGAACCAGTTCCGCCGATGGGCACTCGATCACGGCAGAAACATTGTCGCCGTGGAGGTGGGGGGGTGCTCGGACGGCTTCATGAACTTCACGACGTTGCTCGCGCCGATCGAACGCGAAGCACGCGTCGGAGGGTCGCGGTGGCGTGTCTTCCCGGCCGCAACGGCCCTCGAAATCGCCACCGAAGCCATTCGCTCCGACCCCGCCATCACCCACTGCGAGGATGAACACTGCTTGCGTTGCGAGCATTCCGTCGCCGGGGGCGTGATCCTAACGGGCGAGAGCGGCGTGTGAGTGGCATCTTGCCAGCCAGGTGTCGATCGGGGATAACACCCGAATGGTGCGGACACGGGTCTTCTTCGGGATTCTGCTGATCCTCCTGATCGTGGGGATCGTTGCCCTGGATGCCTGGCTCACCCAGCAGGCCGTTGCCGATTGGCCGTGGTTGACCAAGCACCTCAAGGGCGGCATGTTCGCGGACTGCCTGCTGAACGGCGCCCTCATTTCGATCATCCTGTCTTCGGTGCTGGCCTGGGGTGCCTTGGAGATGGGACGCCTCTGCCGCGCGGCCGGGCAGAATCCTGCGGTGGGGTG
>CAZKCX010000970.1:0-1536 GCA_964550865.1 uncultured Planctomycetales bacterium | reverse complement strand
GACCTCCGCCCATTCGGCGGGATCGAACAGCTCGCACCGGAACATCGGCGCGAACTGCTTGTAGTCGAAGTCCTTGCCGTAGACCCGCTCGTGGAACTTGCGGACGGCCCCCTTGTGGCTGCCCGTCTTGAGCATGTGCAGATACCACTCGGCGTAGGTGCCCTTGGGGCTCCACGACGGCACCGAGTACACGCCCCAGTGGATGAAGATGCCGAACTTCGCCTCGACGAACCACTGCGGACAGGGCCGCGAGTTCAGCGACTCCCAGTTCGGTTCGTACTTCTTGGCCGCCCGGGCGGGTGCGGCCGAGACCACGGCCGCGGTGATTGCCGTCATACCGATGAGGCGCAGCGACAACGTTCGTTTCGTCATGGTCTTCTCCTGTTGGCACGGCGTTGACGAAGCCGCGTGCTCGGCGCGAATGGCGTCTCGCCGCGTACGATGAAGGTTGCTCGATCACAAGCGGGGTGTATTGTCGCACAGAGAGGCGCGATGGTGAACTGCGGGCTTCGTCGAATTGTGTTAGGTTCTATGGTCTCGCCGCGGAGGGGCAGGGCAACATGTCTCTTCTCGACCGAGGCTTCGCGAAGGTCTACGGGACCGGGGCCTTGTTGAGCGATGCGTGTCCGATCTGCGAGGACGCCGCCGGAGCCACGCGCCGGCACCGCCGATTCCGAGGGCCGCCAGGCCGCTCAGCGCGGGATCCGGGACGACATGGGCCGTGGCGACCAAATCGAGAATCATATCGAACGTTAGGGTCCCGGCGATGTCCTCGTTTGTGGAGAGGAACGAGTACGTGCCCGCCATCGAAAGGGTGATGACGTCGCCGGCGCCGGCCGACGTGGGCGACACGGTAATATCGAACGTGGACGGATTCTCCGAAGTGCCTGCGGTCCAGTACACCGTCTCCCACCCGCCCGTGAACACGATTGTGGCGTCGAAGAGCACGTCGGTGACATAGTCCGACGTAGGGACATGTCCCGGACCGACCGGATCGATGAATGCGAGTAAAGCCGCGTCGCCCGGCGCGATGGTCGCCGTGGCAATCAACCAGGCCATCGTAACTGTCTCGCTGTTGGCCAGATCTGCGTCGCCGAGGAAGAACGTATCGCTGGCGTCGATGTGCCCGTCATCCTCGAACGTTGCCATGAACGTACCGCCCAGGCCCACGGTGACGGGATCTGGTTCCGCAATCTCGTCCGGGCTGATATCGATCGTGAGTCTTCATCTCCTACACCCTCCTCGCATCGATAGACTGTTCCCCGCCCCCAGTACCCTCAGACGATTTGGCGACCCCGAGGTCTCCGAGAGGAAAGGCACGAGGCCCTGAAGCGACAGGGTCGCACAGAAGAAACGCGAGGCCGATACGGCCTGCTCCTTTCAGCGATTCGGATTCCCTTCTCCCTTCCGTAGGAATGACGACTAGTACTGCATTTCAGAAGTATCGCGAGGACCTGCCCGAGCCGCTTGTGGCGAGCTACGTCGAGCCGCCGGATTCATCCGGCGCGGCCGCGCGGCATGAATGCCACGGCTCGA
>CAZKCX010000969.1:0-1537 GCA_964550865.1 uncultured Planctomycetales bacterium | reverse complement strand
CCCTGTTCCTTGCGATCCTCGGGCACCAATCCGAAGCCGGCCGCGATCGCCTCCCGCGGCGGCAGGGCCGTCACCTCGCGTCCCCGGAGCCAAACGCGACCCCGGTCGAGCTTCTCGAGGCCGAACAGGGCGCGGCAGAGCGTCGTCCGTCCGGACCCGACCAACCCCGCCACGCCGAGGATCTCACCCGCCCGCAGCTCGAACGAGGCGTCGATGAGCCGCGTGCCGACCGTCAAGCCCTCCACCCGCAGCACCGTCCCGCCGATCCGGGCCGGCTGCTTGGGGAAGAGCTCTTTCACGTCGCGGCCGGCCATGCTGGTGACGAGACGGTCGATGCTGGCCTCTTCCATGCTCAGGGTCTCAATTTTCTCCCCGTTGCGCAGGACCGTAATGCGGTCGCCGATGTGCTCGAACTCTTCGAGCCGATGGCTGATGTATACGATGCTCACACCCTCGCGCTTGAGCTGTCGGATCACCTCGAAGAGGTGGCCGATCTCCCCCTCACTGAGCGTCGCCGTCGGCTCGTCGAGGATCAGGATGCGGCTGTCGAGCGCCAACGCCTTGGCGATCTCCACCAACTGCATCTGGGCCGTGCCGAGCGTCTCCACGATGTCGGTGGGGCGGACCTGGCAGTTCAGCCGCTTGAGCAAACGCTCCGTCTCGGTGTTCATCGTCCTATAGTCGATCACGCCGGGTCGGACCTTCAGCGGCTCGCGGCCGAGGTAGATGTTCTCCGCCACGGTGAGCGCCGGGGCCAGGGCGAACTCTTGATAGACCGTGGCAATGCCGAGTCGTAGCGCGTCAAGCGGATGGTGGATGGCCACGGGGGCGCCGTCGAGCCGGATCTCGCCCGCGTCGGCGAAGTGCGCCCCGGCGAGGATCTTCATGAGCGTGCTCTTGCCCGCCCCGTTCTCGCCCACCAGGATGTGGACCTCGCCGGCGCGAAGGTCGAAGTCCACGTTTCGCAAGGCGTGCACGCCCCCGAAGCGCTTGTCGATCCCACGCATCTCGAGCAGCGGATTCGATGTCGTCGTTGCGGTGTCCATCGCGTCCCACAATGTACCAGCACCGGACGAGATTCGCCACGGCGCCGCCCCGTAGCATGGGCATCTTGCCCCTGAGTTGCTTTTCGGTACGAGACCCGCAGTGGCGCCTGGCCGAACGATCCCTTACGAGCTCATTCCTCGTGATCCCGCAGCGCCCTCACATCGACGGACCGCTGCCAAGCGTTTATGATAGCACCGAGTGATCGAGTCGACGTGGCGAAGGTGTCAGGCGCAGCAAGCGCGGACGCCGCCGCCCGGTGCTCCAGCTTAGGAAAGGGAGGTCGAACGATGGCCAAGGTAGCGGTGATCGTCCCGGCCGCCGGATCGGGAAAGCGGTTCGGCGGGAAGGAGAATAAGGTCTTCGCCAAGATCAACGACACCCCACTCTTCGTCAAGAGCCTCGAGCTGTTCGTGAACCGCGACGACGTGTGCCAGGTGATCCTGGCGGTTTCGGCTGCCACGATCGTGGCGCTGAGGCGGATCTTGGCGGT
>CAZKCX010000968.1:0-1548 GCA_964550865.1 uncultured Planctomycetales bacterium | reverse complement strand
TCCGTGCTCACGGACGGGTACATGCGATATACTGAACACAGCCAAGGCATGATTGTGCGCCCATGCAGGTATGGAACACGCAAGGGCAAGCTGTTGTGTCTCCGACAAGTGGATGCACTCAATTGAAGCGGAGACGCGAACCCAAGGCACAAGTGTGATACGGAGCGCAACATGAAACGAAGGGATCTCCTGAAGCTGACGATCGGGCTGACGATCCTGATCGCGCACGCCGAGAAGCCTGTATTTGCGGAGGCGGGCAGAGACGCGGTTCGGCCGAACATCCTGCTCATCATGGTCGACGACCTGGGCTACGAGACCCTGGGCTGTTACGGCGGCACATCCTACGCCACGCCGAATCTCGACCGCCTCGCGAGGGGCGGGATGCTCTTCGAGAACTGCCACAGCACACCGAAATGCTCGCCGTCACGCGTGACCATCATGACGGGTCGGTACACGTTCCGCACGACGACGAAGTGGGGCCATATCCCGAAGGACGAGGTGACGTTCGGCTCGGTGCTGGCCGACGCGGGGTACGAAACCGCCCTCGCGGGCAAGTGGCAGATGGCCTTGCTCAAGGACGACCCCACGCACGTCGCCCAAATGGGATTCGAGGGGAGCTGCGTCTGGGCGTGGCACGAGGGCCCGCGCTACTGGAAGCCCATGCTCTACCGGAACGACAAGATCATGAAGGGCATCGCCGACCGCTACGGGCCTGACGTATTCACGGAGTTCCTCATCGAGTTCATGAAGGAAAACAAGGACCGGCGGTTCCTGGCCTACTACCCGATGTGCCTGACGCACTTCCCGAAGAAGCACGAGCCCAAGGGGCCGAACGGCCGGTGGCAGACGTACAAGGAGATGGTCGAGCGGATGGACCAGAAGGTCGGCGAGCTGGTGGCGGCGCTCAAGCGGCTCGGCCTGCGAGACAAGACGCTCATCCTATTCACGGCCGACAACGGGACGCCGAAGAAGGTGACCAGCCGCATGGGGGATCGCGTGATCCAAGGCGGCAAGGGAACGCTCACCGATGCCGGCACGCACGTTCCCCTCATCGCGAACTGGCCGGGCACCACGCCCGCGGGCTCGAGGTGCAAGGACCTGATCGACTTCAGCGACTTCCTGCCGACGCTGGCCGAGCTCGCCAAGGCCAAGCTGCCGGACAGGAAGCTCGACGGTCGGAGCTTCGCCCCGCAGCTCAAGGGCCGCGAGGGCAATCCGCGAGAGTGGATCTACACCGAATGGCGCGGCAAGTCCTGGGCCCGCACCTTGCGGTGGAAGCTCTACCGCGACGGCCGGCTCTACGACATGCAGAAGGACCCGCGGGAGACCTCTCCCATTGATCCCTCGAAGGCGTCGCCGAAGGCCCAGGCCGCGAGGGCGAAGCTGCGGTCGGTTCTCAAGGAGCTCAAGAAGCCGTAAGGTTCGATGGAAGGGTGCACGACGGCACTGAACGGGAAATACGTCCACGGGTATCACCCAAGAGAGAACATCGACACGTTCTTCAAGGCCGTCGGTGAGAAGCACTGATCTGCAAGCAGGCGGCGGGGA
>CAZKCX010000967.1:0-1569 GCA_964550865.1 uncultured Planctomycetales bacterium | reverse complement strand
TGAGGGCAATGGCCGTCAGCGTCATGCCTACGGCCGCGGCCGCGGCGATCAGGAAGGCCCTCTGGACGCTGGTGCGGCTGGCGTATGCGCCGATGAGGATTGGGATAATCGACCAGCCGACGCCGCCGATCATGAAGAACAGTCCGACAGCCCGGCCCGCCAAGGCCGGATCCACGTGGCCGGTGAGAACGCCGATGATCGTTGGGAACGTCGGCCCGAAGACCAGGCCGGCCAGGATCACCATGAGACAGGCCATGCCGCGATTGGCGCTGACGACCGTGCCGAGCCAGACGACCAAGCACAGCAGTGCCAGCACGATAATGAGGATGTTCGTCCCGCTGCCGGTTAGGATGTAGGGGCTGATAGCCAACGCCGTGACCAGCCTGGAGACCATGAACGCCAGCCAGAAACCCGAGAGCATGGTCGCGGCACGGGTCTCCGAAACGTCCTTATCGCCCAGGTACGTCGTGGTCCACGCCCCCATCGTCGCCTCCATCGGCGCGTAGAAGAGCAGAGCGAGGGCCGTCAGCCACATGATCGGGTCCGTCAATAGGACCCCGATGCCGGATGCCTCCGCGGATGGGGTCGCTGCGACCTGCGTCGTGGCGGCTTGCGTCGTCGTCGGCTCCACCAGGGCGGTGAAGTCGACGCCGAGGGCGAGGACTCCCGGCAGAAGCGACACCGCGGCCAGGACCAGCGTCGCCGGCACGAACCCGGCGCGTTTGAGGATTGCCGCCACGACGAGCGGCGTCAGGAACGCTCCCAGACCGAAGAAGAAATTGCCCAGGTTCATGTGATAGGTCGGCGCACCTCCGAAGGCCTTTCCCATCAGAACGTTGAGCACGTTGACCGACCCCGACCAGCCGGCGCTGAGCAGCACCACGGCCAGCAGGGCCACCCAATATTTGCGGGCCTGCGACAGGATGACCAAGCTGGCCACCACGAGCAGGGAACCTGCGATCACGACGAGCTGCTTATTGAGCAAGTCGGTCAGGAAGCCCATGATCAGCATGACCGGGATCATGGCGAAGCCGAAGATGGAGACCAATCCGCCGATTCGGGCCTCGTCGAGGTCGAGCCGCCGCGCCAGGGCCATCTTGATGCTACCCAGAACAGCCACACCCATGCCGCACATCAGCAAGCCGGCAATCCAAGTTGCTTGAAGCATGATCGATTGTCTCCTCATCGTCGCCAGGGATTCAGCCGGTCGCGTGACCGCGACGCGAACCGGGTAAGGCCGGGGGCACCAGCCGGATTTCGTAGCCCTCCCGACCTCATCAAGCAGGCATAGTGGTAGTAATCTACCGTCACGAGCACAGGATACAAGAGGAATGGCAAGAACCGCGACCCCGCAGAGTTCCCAGGGGCTAACGCGCTTGGCTACACACCCTCACCCCTTCGGGGTGATACCCGCGTAGCCGAAGCGGCGATTCGCTTCGCGGATTGCCGCATCTCCAGTCCCTATAGCCGGCCAAGCCTTCCATACCCCCCTCCTTCGGTGTGATCCTATGCGACGAACTGAATCTCTAGCTAGCTCCGGTTACTAGCTCCTTGCGGGTCATGGCTTTG
>CAZKCX010000966.1:0-1572 GCA_964550865.1 uncultured Planctomycetales bacterium | reverse complement strand
TTGCGCCGGATCACTGGAGAGGTCCCGCGTCGCTGGATTCTGAGGGAGGCGTCTTTCTAGTGACCTTCTCCTCTTGATTGAGGCGACTTATGAGCATGATTGCGTTGGTCGCTGACAGAACGACGTTCTAGAAAAGTAGCCTGTCCCCCTTTTTCAGTGGCCAATATGCTTGCGGGGCAGTAGGATAGCTGAATGCCTCGCACTGCTCGAGTCGATACCGGCGGAGTCTGCTGCCACGTAATCAACCGTGGGAATGGGCGGTCGGCGGTCTTTCACGACCGTGATGATTATGCGGCTTTCATACGGTTGATGGCCCGCGCGTCGGAACGGCTGCCCATGAGGGTTCTTGCTTGTTGCTTAATGCCAAATCACTTTCACATGGTCTTGTGGCCACGTGAAGATGGCGATCTTGGTCGGTGGATGCAATGAAACGATATGCGCCACTTGGTTGGATCGGAATGATGCTGCTCGCCGCCCCGCTGTTCGCGGCCGATGCGATCGCACCGCCGGAGGTCTTCTTCCAAGAGGCGGGATACACCCCGCCCGCGCGCTTGCCTGATGGCCGGCTTATCCGCTTCCGCATGCACAGGGACGGCAACACGGTCTCCTACACCTCGTGCGACGGAGGACGGACCTGGAAGAAGCTCCGGGTCGAGGGCAAGCACAAGATCAACATCCCGCTCGTGGACTCCGACGGCGAGCTGCACGCGGTGGCGTTGGTTCTGCGGGATAACCCAGGCAGACGGATCGCCATCGACCGATTCATCGACGTCTGGTACGTGCGAACGGTCGAGAACCGCACCCGCTGGCTCGAGCCGAAGATGATCTACAAGGGCTACTGCGGGGCGCTGCTGGATTTCAAGCAGCTCAGCAACGGTCGCCTGATCGTGCCTTTCGCCTATTGGGTCGGCGGTCGTCCGTGCGCCCCGCCCATCGGTGCCAATGTTGTGACCTGCTACTACTCCGATGATCTGGGCAAGACCTGGAAGAAGTCCGACGCGGACCTGACGGCGCCGTGCTATCCCAACTTCAACGGCAACAACTACGGCGCGGACGAGCCGGCCGTCCTGGAGCTCAAGGACGGGCGCCTCTGGATGCTGATGCGAACGCAGACCGGCTTTCTCTACGAGTCCTTCTCGACGGACATGGGAACCACCTGGATCGACGCGAGGCCGTCCCGATTTCATTGCTCGACCTCCCCGCCGATGCTGTCGCGCCTCTCGGACGGGCGAATCATCGTCCTCTGGAACAACTATGAGATGCCGCCGCGACACAAGGGCGCAGGCGTCTACGGCGGTCGCGACTCATTGAGCGCAGCGATATCCGATGACGAGGGCAAGACCTGGCGAGGCTTCCGAGAGGTCTACCGCGATCCATTCCGCAACGACCCTCCGCCCCCGCGTTGCGACCGTGGCACGGCCTACCCGACGCCGCCCGTCATGGTCGACGGCAAGGTCCTGTTCCTCACCGGGCAGGGCCCCAAGCGCCGGAACCTGATCTGCTTCGATCCGCGGTGGCTGACACTGACGCATCACGAGGATGATTTCTCCAACGACGTGAAGGATTGGATCG
>CAZKCX010000965.1:0-1577 GCA_964550865.1 uncultured Planctomycetales bacterium | reverse complement strand
TCCTCGCCGTCGGTGATCACGAGGATGATCTTGTGCTTCTTCGCACGGTCGTCGAAGTGCTCGGCCGCCAAGCGGATCGCATCGCCGATGAGCGTCCCGCCCAACGGGGCGCTGTGGATGCCGACCTCGTCGAGCACCAGCCGGTAGAAGCCGTAGTCGGGCGTGAGGGCGCACTTGAGCACGGGCTTACCGGCGAACGTCACCAGGCCGACCTGATCGCCGTCGAGCACCGTGAGCAGGTCGCGGATGTCCTGCTTGGCCCGCTCGAGGCGCTGTTGGCCCGCGTCCTCGGCCAGCATCGAGCGCGAGACGTCCAGACAGATCATGATGTCGATTCCCGTCAGCCGGACGTTCTTCTCCGACACGCCCCAGCGCGGACCCAGCGACGCGCCGGCGACGCAGAGGATTGCCGAGACCGTCAGCCCCGCCTTGATGACCTGCCGTGACGGGCTCACCGTCGGCATGAGGTCGCCGAAGAGGTTCTCCGTCGCGAAGGCGCGGAGCGCACGCCGCTTCTGCGCGAAGCCGTAGGCGTAAAGCACGATTGCGAGCAGCACGCACGCCACGCCGGGCCAGAGCCACCCCCACCGCTCGAAGTGCAGGTCGTCCCGCGTGCCGGCGTAGACCCATAGCAGCGCCGGCGGCGTGAAGATCCACACGAGGTGCCAGAGATGTCTCCATCGCGGCAATCGGTCCATTACGGAATCTTCCGGAATCGGGTGCTGAGCAGCGCAACCTCCACCAACAACAGAACCATCGCCATCCACGCCCGCGGAATCAGCCCCTCCAGGCTCCACTCGACCGGCGCGGTGGCCAGCTCGGTCCACTCCAGGTAACGGTGCTCGACGGTCTTGGTCTTCTCCAGACGATCGATCTCCGCATAGATCGCTCGCAGACTACCCGTGTCGGTCGCGCGGAAATACTTCCCACCGGTGCTCTCGGCGACCTTCTTGAGCGGCGCATCGTTGAGCGGTCGACGAATCTCGGTCAACGTAAGCACGCGGCCGCTCTCGTCCTCCACCGGATACGGGCTAGCCCCGCGCGCGCCCGCGCCGATGACGTAGATCTTGTAGCCGAACGTCGCGGCCAGCTCGGCGGCCTGTTCCGGGTCCATGCTGTCGGGCACGTTCTGGTTGCCGTCGGTCAACAGGATGATGACCTTGCTCTTGGCCTTGGTGTCCGCGCCCTGCATATCGGCCTGGCCGCGGGAGCGGGCGAACTGCCGCAGGCGCTCGACCGCCACCGCAAGCGCATCGCCGATGGCGGTACCGTCTTCCTCGCGCGAGGCGGTCTTGGCGGGAACCAACCTGCCGATCGCATCTCGTTCGAAGAACAGACGCAACGCCTGCGTCTGGTCCACAACCCGCAGCAGGTTCGCGTGATCGAGCGTCAGCGGGACCTTGCTGTCGGCGTATCGCGCGAACGTGATCAGGCCGACCAGGTCGTCCCGGCGCCCCGGCAGGCCGTTGCCACCGCGGACGAAATCTCGGATCACATTCTTGGCGGCGGTGATGCGGTCGGCCCGTTCACCCTCCCACTGGAAGTCGACCGCCCGCGTCGAGCTGGACACGTCGAGC
>CAZKCX010000964.1:0-1578 GCA_964550865.1 uncultured Planctomycetales bacterium | reverse complement strand
GCGGGCATCTATGGCGGCGCGGATGCCACGGACGAGGACGTTGCGGCCGTCAAGCGGATCTTCGACGCGGCCGGGCAGTCGGTCGTGCTACAAGATGAATCGCTGATGGACGCGGTGACGGCCGTCTCCGGCAGCGGACCCGCCTACTTCTACTACTTCACCGAGGCCGTCATCGCCGGCGGCATCGAGGCGGGGCTCGACCCGGAGCAGGCGAGCGCACTAGCACAGAACACCTGCCTCGGCGCGGCGCGGATGATGCTGGAGACCGGCATCGACCCGGCCGAGCTGCGGCGACAGGTCACCAGCAAGGGCGGCACGACGCAGGAGGCCTTGGAATCCATGGAAATGGCCGGCGTGGCCGACGCCATCCGTCTGGCCGTAATGGCCGCCGCCGAACGGAGCAAGGAATTGGGGCAGTGATTCGAGAGTGTGCCCTGCTCACAGAGCAGCGGCACACGCACTGCAAACCCTCAGGTGGATACGCTCTGACCCGTAGGACACAGGAGCAAGCGTGATATGAAACTCAAGCACCTCGTCGCCGTGATGATCGTGGTGGGCATGCTTTCCGGCTGCAAGCAAAGTGCGACCGGCGGCGGCGCCGATTCGGGCAAGACCATTATCGCCGTCATTCCCAAGGGCGTGACGCACGACTTCTGGACGGCCGTCCACGCCGGGGCCAAGAAGGCCGCTGAGGAGCTCGACGTCAACATCATCTGGAAGGGCCCGACCGACGAGGGCAAATTCGCCGAGCAGATCAACATCGTCGAGGACATGATCACGCGCAAGGTCGACGGCATCGTGCTGGCGCCCACGCACGGGGAATCGCTCAAGGGCGTGATCCTCAAGGCCAACGAGAAGGGCATTCCGGTGACGATCTTCGACTCCGGTGCCGAGGTGCCCGAGGACAAGTACGTCACCTTCGCCGCGACGGACAACTACAAGGGCGGCGTCCTCGGCTGTCGACACCTCTGCAAGCTCATCGGCGAGAAGGGTAGCGTCGCCATGGTCAAGGTCATGCCCGGCGGCGTGAGCACGATGAAGCGCGAGGCCGGCTTCCGCGACACGCTGAAGAAGGAGTTCCCGAAGGTGGAGCTCATCGACGAGAAGTGGGGCTACGCGCTTCGCGAGAAATCGCAGGCCGCCGCGGCCGACATCATCACCGCCCACCCGGACAAGATCGACGGCTTCTTCGGCTCGAACGAGACGAGCGCGGTCGGCATCCTGCTCGCGCTGAAGCAGCGCAACCTCGGCGGCAAGATCAAGTTCGTCGGCTTCGACGCCTCGCCCGACCTGATCGCCGGCATGAAGGAAGGCATCATCGACGGGCTGGTCGTGCAGAACCCCTTCCGCATGGGCTATATAGGCGTCAAGAGCATCGTGGACCACCTCGCCGGTAAGGAGATCCCTAAGCGGATCGACACCGGCGTGGCCGTCGTCACGCCCGAGAACATGAACGAGCCCAATATGGCCCGTCTCCTTAACCCGCCGAAGGTCCGCCCGGGCGACTAGTACCGCATTTCAGGAGTATCGCGACGATATGCCCGAGCCGCTCGTGGCGAGCCAAGTCGAGCCGCCGGA
>CAZKCX010000963.1:0-1584 GCA_964550865.1 uncultured Planctomycetales bacterium | reverse complement strand
CGGCGATGTCCGGCCCGATGCCCGTCTTGACCTCGGAGGCGCCCGGGAGACGCTCGATTCGTGCGAACTCGGGGCGTTCGTCGATGACGGTGACGCGATAGCCGAGGTCGGCTGCGAGTTTGGTCAGGGCCTTTCCCACGTGCCCTGCTCCGAAGATCAGGAGCGGCACGGGGGCGGCGATGGGTTCGATGAAGATCGTGAGCCGCCCGCCGCACGGCGGCTCGCCCGGCCCGGGACCGCCGGAGAGGTTGACGCGGATCGTCTGCGGCTGACCGCTCGCCAGCACGTCCAGAGCGACGTCATGGGCCTTCTTCTCCGGAGCGCCGCCGCCGACCGTGCCCACCGTTGTCCCGTCGGCGCGGACGAGCATCTTCGCCCCCGGGACTTGCGGGGCCGATCCCTCCTTGGCGATCAAGGTCGCCAGCGCGCCGGACTGCCCGCTGTCGGTCAACTCCACAATGGCCTTGTAGACGTCGGTCATGGGTCCGTCCCTGTCGTTGCTGGACTGCGTGCCCCCCATGCGGCGGTGCTTCACCGTGCCAAGGGCCGGGCGACCATGACGAAGTGCGTCTTCGTCTCATCCGTCACCACGAAGCCCAGTCGTTCGTACAGCCGCCGTGCTCGGTTCGCCTTGAGCACGCGAAGTCGCACGGCGGATTTGTCTTGTGCCGCTAGCGCCAAGACCGAGCGGATCACGTGGGTACCGAATCCCCGTCCTTGCCACTCGGGCATGAACATGATGCTGGCAAGGAACAGATCCCTGTTCTCTCTCGTTACGGAGTACATGCCGATGGCCTTCCCCTTTACCATGATGATCCACGTATCGTCCGAAGTCCAATGGTCGTCGAAGAAGCGGTCCTGGTACGCCTCGTCCCATCCCCACGTCGCATCGACGACTTCGGGTAGGGCCACGTGGTGAACGTGCTTCAGGAAGGCATAGTCCTCCTCAGTCGCAGGGCGGATCTCGAGAGTGGACAAGGAAAGCTGTCGCTCGTACTCCTCGAGGGTATCGATATCTGTCAATATGCAGTCACCGTCGGCGCGTGCGTGATGCGTAAGGTCGGAGAAGGCGGAGAGCACGTCGCGCAATGTGGCGTTTCCCTCGGTTCGCGTACTGGCCGTCGCGACGTTGCGACCAACGACGATCGGATGGCCGGTCTGGCCGGCGTAGACGGGTATCGTGACCTGGGCGCCTTCATGCATGTGCTCGCGTACGAGGCGTCGCAGAAGGTCGGGATCGATCCGTGGCTGATCGACCAGGGCGACCACGCAGGCGTCGACTTCTTCCATCAACGCTCGAAATCCGCACTGGACCGAGCTGAACATGCCTCGGTCATAGTCCTCGTTCACGACGACGCGGAGGGGGAGGTCGTCGATCTCCTCCCGCAATCGCTCGGCCTCGTGGCCAAGCACCACGACGACGGGATCGAGGTCGGCGTCCAGGAGCACGCTGCTGAGGTGTCGGAGGATGCTCCGGCCGTGCCAATCGAGAAGCTGCTTCATCGTCCCGACGCGGCTGGAACGACCCGCGGCCACTAGGACCGCGCCGACACGATTCGGATGGGCGGAGCGTGTCGCTCTCTC
>CAZKCX010000962.1:0-1584 GCA_964550865.1 uncultured Planctomycetales bacterium | reverse complement strand
GCAGTCGAAGGAGCCGTGGGGGACGCGAATACCGGCTCGAATTCGTGTCCCCCACCTCTAAAGAGGTAGGCCACCCAGCGGGGTGCAATGGGGCACCCACCCATCGCCGATTGCTTCAACGCTTCTGCAAACCACCTACGCCTCCGGCAGCCGGAACTCCTTGCCCGTCTGCGCCGCGACGTAGCCGCCGTAGCACACGCTGACGGTATCCCGGCCGAGCCTGCCGTCGCTGATGGGCTTTCGGTTGAAGGCGGCGCACTCGGCGAAATCCTGGAACTCGCTCGGGAAGCCGTTCATCCAGTCCTCGTCGGGGCTGGCCGACTGCCAGCCGCTGTGCGTCTCGACCTTCTCGCGGATGTACTCCTCGCCGAAGTTCTCGCCCTCGGGCGTGTAGGCCATGACACAATCGGTCGGCACCATGCGGCAGTGAATCGTCTGCTTGCTGGCGTAGATCGTGATCGAGTTGCTGATGCCGCCGAGGATCGTGTCGGCCGCGGTGATCGACGCCACGCTGCCGTCGGAGAACGTCACGAGCATCGTGCCCCAGTCCTCGCAGTTGACCCAGCCGAGCTTGACGTACTTCGGCTCCTCGGCCTTGAACGAGTCGATGTGCGTGAGCTGGGCGATCTGTGCCCGCACGGCCACGGGTCGAATCGGCTCGCCGGTTCGGCGGATGCCCTCTTGCGCTTTCAGGTACAGCGCGGCCGACGCGGGATGGCAGCCCTTGTTGAACATCGCCCCGCCGCCGCAGTACTGCCAGTGCTTGCTGAACTCCGAGTGCGTGCCGCTGTGGGATTCCTCGCCCACCATGCGGAAGATCGTCGTGTCGCACTGGCCCAGCAGTCGATTGGCCTTCTGGACCGCCGGGGCGTAGACCCAGTTCTCGGCGTACATCAGGTGCTTGCCGGCGGCCTCGGCCGCGGCGTTCATGCGGTCGGCACTGGCGACGGCCTTGGCGTGCATCGCCTCGGCGTCCTCGTGGAAGACGCCGCACTCGAACGCGTCGCCGCCCGGCCCGCAATAGGCCGTCATGGGCTTCTCGACCACGACGTGCTTGCCCGCCTCGAGCACCTGCACGGCCAGCGGCTCGTGCAGCTTGTTCGGCACGCAGAGGTCGATCATATCGACCTCCGGATCGGCGCAGGCCTCGTCGACGTCGGCGTAGGTCTTCTCCAGGCCGTGCTTCTTCGCGAAGGCCTCGGCCCGGTCTCGATGCTGCGATGTGACGCCCTTGATGCGGACGTGCACGCCGTAGACCCGCTGGTAGCTCTCGGCGTGGAAGCTGGCCGAGAAGCCGGATCCCACCATGGCCAGCGTCACCGTCTTGCGATCTGACTGCGAAGCGCTCATCCGTCGGACTCCCTGGTTGCTCTACGGGCACGATCTCGACACACGAGCGGAGAGCGTATCAGGATGCCCCCGTGAGTTCAACGGAGTGGCCTGGGCATGTTGGCCACACGCGCAGGGCGCGGATATTCTTTGACACCTCGACACATGGGGATCGCGCGGATTGACCGCTGTGTGTTGCAGTGGGGAGTGCAAGACGGAGTCTCTGCTGTCGAGCCCCCAACGGGGGCGAAGGAC
>CAZKCX010000961.1:0-1585 GCA_964550865.1 uncultured Planctomycetales bacterium | reverse complement strand
TCTCGCGGGTGGTCGCGGCCGTCATGGTCCCCAATCGACCGGTCCGCGGGCGAGGACTCCAGACGCTGCGGTCCGCGGGCATCCGTGTCGACCTGGGCGTCTGCCAGCTCGAGGCCGAGGAGCTCAACGCCCCGTTCTTCAAGCGCCAACGATCCGGGCGCCCTTGGGTCATCCTCAAGTGGGCGCAGTCGCTCGACGGCAAACTGGCGACCCGAACCGGGGACTCGCAATGGATCACGGGGCCCGAGGCACGCCGCGAGGCGCACCGGCTCCGGGGACGCGTCGACGCCGTCGTCGTCGGAATCGGGACGGTCCTGGCCGACGATCCTGACTTGACGTGCCGCCACGTCAAGCCCAAACGCATCGCCACGCGCGTCGTCCTCGACGGACGTCTCCGGATTCCACGTCGCGCCAAGCTGGTACAGACCGCCCACGACGCGCCCACGCTGATCGCCACGACCCGCGTCGCGATGCGCAAGCGCAAGACCGCCGCGGAGTGGCTCCGAGCCGCCGGGTGCGAGGTGATCGGCCTGCCGGGCCGTCGGGGACGGATCGATCTGGCCGCCCTGCTGGACGCGTTGGGCGGTCGTGAGATGACGAACGTGATGGTCGAGGGGGGCGGCGAGGTGCTCGGAGCCTTCTTCGACGCCAAGCTCGCCGACGAGGCCCTCGTCTTCGTCGCCTCGAAGCTCATCGGCGGCCGAAAGGGGCTCTCCGCATTGGCCGGCCACGGCATCGCCTCGATGGCCGAGGTCTTCAGCTTCCCTGAAGTTGCTCGCCGACGGGTCGGCAACGATCAGATGATCGGCTTCCGATTCCCACCGCCCTGAGAGGCCGACAGCGACTTCACCGCCTTCGCCCGCGCGACGCCTTACCCTTCGTCCCGGGCTTCTTCCGTCCTGCCTTCTTGGGCGCAGCGCCGCGCTTTCCCTGGGTCTTGCCACCCGAGGAAGACGTGGGCTTTCCCGAGCGCCCTGACTTGCCCTTACCCTTGGAGCCTCGGGCCTGGTCCGGCTTCTTCTCCTTCTTCGGCTTCGCCCCGACCCGGCCTACGAGGGCCAAGTCGAGCTGACGGCCGGGCAGGTTCACCGTGATGACCTCGACCTCGAGCTGATCGCCGATGCCGATCCGCGTACCCGATCGCTCGCCGACGGCACTGCCGGACCGGGCGTCCACCTCCCACCAGTCGTCGGGCAGGTCGCCGAAGCGGATCAGGCCGTCCACGCCGAACCGCACCAGCTGCACGAAGATGCCCACGTTGGCCACGCCCGTCACCACGCCCTCGAACGTCTCGCCGATCTTGTCCTGCAGCAGCTCGAGGACCTTGACGGTCTTCGCCTCCCGCTCGGCGCTTTCCGAGCGCCGTTCCGCGAAGCTGCATTGCTCGCCGAGTCGCGTCAGCTCCTGATGATCCGGGATGCCGATCGCGGCCGGCTTTGTCTTCTTCTTCTCGCCCAGCTGACCGCATAGATATCGCTCCAGCAGCCGGTGGATCGTAAGGTCGGGATACCGGCGGATGGGCGAGGTGAAGTGACTATACGCCTCGCTGGCCAGCGCGAAGTGCCCCACGTGCTGCGGCGAGTAC
>CAZKCX010000960.1:0-1592 GCA_964550865.1 uncultured Planctomycetales bacterium | reverse complement strand
GGCCGCCGTGGCCGCCAAGAAGCCGCCGCTGTACTGCGAGCGGTTCGAGGCCCGCGCGTCGGCCAATCCCGACCGAGTCGCGATGCGGATCACGGAGATCATCGAGGCCGCCCTGGGAGAGTACACCCGGATCTATGGCGACAAGGGCAAGGAGCCCGACCCCGTCACCGGTCAGCCGAAGGTCCCCCAGCACTACAAGCTCACCTACGAGCCGACGGAAGAAATGCTCGGGTATCGCCTGGACGTCTACGGAAAGGCCGGCCACATGGGCGCCATCGCCCAATGCGACTGTGCGATCACCAAGGCGGCGTTCCTGCTGACCGCGCTGATGCGCGTGGCCAAGGGCTATCCCACCATCGAGACGCGCGGCTACCTTGCCGACGCGCTCGACATGCGCGACCCCATCGTGCTGGAAGGCGGCCAGGGATTCCAGCCCACGCACAAGATGGCCGACCTCCGCGAGCGACTCACGCAAGCCGCTCGCGACGGCGCCCGGAAGTACTGTGAGTTCCGCGGTACCCCCTACCAGGACGACATGGTCCACATGACGTTCGAGAAGCTGCACAACGAGGCATACGCCTCCGACCCGGACGGGCCGGCGATGCAAGCGTTCCACGCCGCGTACGACGCCCTCGGGCTTGATTGGCCCGAGCCGGCCGCCTGGCAGGTCAGCTGCGACGCAAGGCTGTACGCCGTCGCGGGGCATCAGGTCGTGGTCTTCGGCCCGGGTGAGCTTCAATACGCCCACAGCGCCGAGGAGTGCATCGACCTCCGCCAGGTCCAGGAGGGATTGGCCATCAGCGTCCTCCAGACTGCCCGACTCGGCGGCATGGCGTAATGACGCCGCTTTGACTTGGCCAATCCCTAGCAGCGCCGAAAGGCCACACGCGAAGAAACCACCCGGGCACCCCCCCGCGTGCGTCGGCATGGGATCATGGACGCTGCCTCAAGATGCCTCCGACGGGACGGGGGACACTTCGTACCTTCTTACGCCACGTATTCTGCCCCGGCAGCGTTCAGGTTTGCCCGTCTTTCGACCGATAAATGGTACAAGCGGTCCTGACGTTCTGTGCGAAGACCCTGACGGGGTAGTCCTGCGCCAAGTACCACGGCGAGCAATATCTACAAGGAAGCGACGATGCGATTCAAAAATCTCGTTCCGGGCATCGTGCTGTTGAGCCTGCTCTTCTTCGTCGGAGCCGGAGTGACGTTCGTCACGCTCTCTGGATGCTACTGCGCGCCCCCGACCGCCGAGGATGATCCCAACACGGATCAGCTCTCGATCCGCACGGACGACCCGCTCTCCGGCGATATCGCCTCGGACGCGAACCTGCCCTATGACCGGGCGGCGGCCGTGTCGGCCATACGTGAGCTGGACCTCATCGAGCCGAACCTGGCAGGCTACACCTTCGCCCTGCTGTTCCTCTTCCAGAACCAGTTCGACAGCGACATCGCCTTCGACACGTGGGTGAACTTCCAGCAAGTGGGTCCGAGGCGCCTGGTGCAAGCCGGCCGACAAGAGGTCATCATCATCGGCAAAGACGACGTGGAACTGACCGAGACGGCCCTTCGCGCCGAGGGCGTTGCCACGG
>CAZKCX010000959.1:0-1595 GCA_964550865.1 uncultured Planctomycetales bacterium | reverse complement strand
GCGACTCATGGCAGCCGATGCAGCTCAGCGTCTGGCCGGGCTGGACGTGCGTCGTGCTCCGCATCGTCTGGATCGCCATGCCGCGCTCGTCGAGGGCCTGGAAGAAGACGATCACGCCGGCCGGCACGCGGAAGTGGGCCGAGCCGTCCGCCTCGACGGGGACCGTGCCCAGCACACACTTGCCCGGATCGTCCCGGGTCAGGCCGATGCTGGGGTAGTTCATCGTGGGATGCGTCTTGCCCGGGACGGCCACGATGCGAATCGCCTTGACCCGGTCGCGCTTCGTCGAGCGCAGACCTTGGCCCACGTCGATCAGCAGGAAGCGGCCCTCGTCTTCGCTCTCCTGAGTCCGGTCGGCGAGCGTATGCGGGCGGGGTCGCGGCTTGATGGGGATCGGGTATTGCGTACTGATCTCGGGATCGCGGTAGAGCAACTCCATATCCCCTTCGGCGTCGAAGAGGTAGATGCCCCATCCGTTCGGCCGGCGATGCTTCTGCCATTGGGCGATCTGGTCTTCCTTGCACCAGGAGACCAGGTGGAACCGCTCGGAGAGCGGCCAGGGGTTGGCGAAGTACGTCTCGGACCATCCCTCGATCTCAGGGAACGGCACCTCGGGCGTCAGCCGTGTGATGGGCGCGTCGCCTTCGGTGCCCTGCGTCGGATCCAGCAGCACCAGGCAGCCCATCGTCTGGGCGTGGTGGCCGGAGGCGGTGAAGACGATCTTCTCGGAACCGGGGACGCATCGCGGCTCGAAGGTGCAATGCGGCGCGTGCGTGTAGTTGCCGTAGACGATACGAGAGTTCGTGCCGTCGGGGTTGATCGCCCAAAGGCTCATGAAGGGCATGTTCCATCGATCGACGTAGTCCCACCGCGAGTAGAGGATCGTGCCGTTGTGGGCGACGGTCGGGGTCCATTCGAACATCTCGAACGGCGAGATCGCGCACAGGTCCGAGCCGTCGGCGTTCATCGTATGCAGCGTATAGACGGCGACCGGGCGCTCCGGGCCGCCGCCGCAGCGGACGTAAATGTCCGGCAGGTCCGGCCGGGAGACCGAGCAGGCCGCGCTGCGCTTGCCGACCTGGATCGATTGGCCCCGCCGTGTCGAGAGGAAGACGATGCGGCCGTCCGGGAGGTATCGCGCATCGAAGTCGTCGTACTTGCCGTGGGTGAGCTTGCGCACGCCCGAGCCGTCGATGTTCATCTCGAAGATGTGATAGAAGGCGTCCTCGGGCACGTTGTCCTTGTTGAGCTTGTCCTTTTCGGCGGCGAGCTTCGGATAGTGCTTGCACCAGGCGAAGAGCACCTTCTTCGCGTCATAGCTGATCATGGGCCGAAGGAAGCTGCCCGGCTCGGTGAACGATTGCGTGATGCATTCGGCCTTCGGTGTATCGGTAGTGAAGTCGCGAACGATGTAGATCCCCCCGCCGGGGCGAGACCACCAGCCGTAGTACTGGTCGGACATGTGGTTGAACGTGCCGGGCACGCGCTGGGTCACGAGCATCGCGTCGAAGTCGAGTAAGCCCTTCGTCCGCCGCAGCGTCGCGAAAGTCAGTCGTCGCTGGAGCCATCGCGCATCCCAGCAGAGCGCTTTGTCC
>CAZKCX010000958.1:0-1608 GCA_964550865.1 uncultured Planctomycetales bacterium | reverse complement strand
GGCCTAACCGAGAAAGGGCCAAGCCCAAGTTATCGTGGGCGTCGGGATGGTTGGGGCGGAGGCTCAGGACGTGATTGTAGCCCTCGACGGCCTGGCGGAACTCCCCTGCCTGGAACAGGACGTTGGCCAGGTTCATCGCGACCTGCGGCCAATTCGGGCGGAGCGCGAACGCGCGCCGATGGTGCTCGATCGCCCGATCCATCTCCCCGAGCGCTGCATACGAAAGCCCGAGATTGCTCTCGGCCATTGCCCAGCCGGGACGAGACCGCACCGCGTGCCGATAGTGCTTGATCGCCTCCTCGTGCCTACCTCTGTCGGCCAAGATCGTACCCAGGTCGTTGTGGGCGTCGGGGGAGGTCGGCAGGATCTCCAATGCCCGGCGCAGTCTTCGGACGGCCTCATCGGTTCGATCCAGCTTCCGCAGCGCGACCGAGAGGTTGTACTCGTTGTTGTAGGCCAATCGATCGGGGTCTTCGAATCCCGTCAACTTGTTGATCGGCCCCAGCGCGATCGAGAGGACCAGCATAGCCCATACCACGGCCGAGCGGAGCCACCCCTCGCGCGGACGCGCTGCGCGCACAAGGGCCCAGGTCGACAGGACCGTCACGACGGGCATCGCGGGGAACCGGTACCGCGGACTGTACTGAACGATGACGACGATGAGAAACGGCACGGCGAACAACAGAATCGCCGGCGCGTATCGAAGGGGTCGACGCCACGCCCAGACGAGTCCGACCAACGCCGGGCCCATCAGCCACGCGGTGGGGATCGGCGCCAGCCAGAAGAGCCTCGTCAATCCTTGGTCTCGCTCCCACGTGGGCTGATGCACGTCGCAGTAGTAACGCCCTGATACGAACCAGTACGCCCGTCGGACGAACAGACGAGCCGCACGCGCCGGGTCCTCTCGCCAGTACGTTAAGGCGCGATCGCGGAAGAACGCGTCGACCTTCCTCCATCGAACGGGCTTGCCGGTGGCTCGTTGGTAGACCCGCGCGGCATCCGTGAACAGGTGCTCCCGACCCCGGCTGACGCCGGGAATCGGAACGTATGTCCCCACCGCGCCCGGCGCATTGCCCTGGCGCAGCGTGATTCCCGGACACGCCATGATTGGGATGAACTCTTCGCACGCCCACCAGTTGTGCAAGGTGGCGGGCGCGATCGTCGCGATCGCGAGCACACCGCACACCAGGACCTGCGCGACCGTGCCCGATCCTGCGGGGTCTCCGGCAGCGTCGGGACGCCCCTTGGTCTTCCTCTTCGCTGGACGGCTCGGCGATCGCGGCGCGTCTCCGCCGAACCGCCGATCGAACCAGGCCACCAGCGGCAGTACAACCAGCAGCGCGAGCATCGGCGGGTTCCCCAGGCAGTTGAGGCCCAGCACCAGCCCCAACGCCACCGCGGTCGCCCAACGGCGCCCGTCTCGCCAACAGCTCCACAGCGCCCAAAGCACTAGGACGAGAAAGACCTGCGTCGTGCTGTTGAGTACACGCGTGAGGTAGAAGGCGGGCTCGTCCAGGAGCAGCCAGACGACCGCGGCCACCAGGCCGACCGCTTCACCGAATCGCCGTCGAGCGATCCATCCCAGGATGGCCGCCGTGCCGATGTCGA
>CAZKCX010000957.1:0-1615 GCA_964550865.1 uncultured Planctomycetales bacterium | reverse complement strand
GACCGCTACGCCCTTTCCCGGTCCCCGTAGGCCGGCTGGAACCCCGCTTCCGCTTCCGGGTGGAACACCGCTTCCGCTACCGGGTGGCCCACCGCTTCAGCGGTGGGGAACACGAATTCGATCGGAGATTCGAGTCCCCCGCGGCTGAAGCCACGGGCCACCCAATTGCATGCTTAGCGGTGACGGATCACGATTCCTTCTCCCGATCGCGATAGATCGTCTCGCCGCCGACGGTCACGCAATCGATGATGCCCACGATCACCGCGTCGACGGGCATGTCGCCCGTAAACTCGGTCAGCCGCGCGCTGCTGCCCTGCGTGAGCAGGACGAACTCCCCCTCGCCCGCGCCGACCGTGTCGACCGCGACCATGATCTTGCCGCCGGGCTTCAGCACGGACGTCTTCTCGCCTTCCGCCACGGCGTATTGCTCGACCACCAGCAGCTTCTGGCCGCCGACCTTGGCGGTCTTCTGCGTGGCCACCACGTTGCCTTTGACTTGCGCGATGAGCATGGCTCAGCGCCTCCGTTTCTGCGAACGTTGCGTTGGCTGAACCGATCCGCGCCGGTTTACTTGCTCAGCGGCGTCATCTTTTCGATCTCGCCGTGGGGGCGCGGGATTACGTCGACGCTGACGACCTCACCCACGCGGCTGGCCGCCGAGGAGCCTGCGTCCGTCGCCGCCTTGACGGCCGCTACGTCGCCCTCGAGGACGACGGTCACCAGGCCGCTGCCGACCCGCTCCCACCGCTTGTACGTCACGTTGGCCGCCTTGAGGGCCGCATCGGTCGCTTCGACCAACGCCACCAGTCCACGCGTCTCGATCAATCCGATTGCTTGCTGTGACATCTGCCTAAGTCTCCTTGGGGCCTGTCTTCCGGGCCCATGGGTGTTCGCCCTTTGTTCGTTCCGTCGCCCCGGGCTGCCCTGGCCGTCAGGCTTGCTCGAGCACCGCCTTCGTCTGTCGGGCGACGATCAGCTCCTCATTCGTCGGGATCGTCATCAGCCGAACGCGGGACGCGTCCGTGCTGATGGTCGCTTCGCTCTTGCGAACCTGGTTTCGCTCGGCGTCCAGCTCGATGCCGAACCAGTCGAGGCGTTCGCACACGCGGGCGCGAAACGCCACGCCGTTCTCGCCGATGCCGCCGGTGAAGACGATCACGTCCGCGCCGTCCATCGCTACCAGGTACGCACCGATGTAGTGCCGCACCGCCTCGGCGAAGGCCTCGATCGCCAGCGTCGCACGTTCGTTACCCTGCGCGGCGGCCTCCTCGATGTCGCGAAGGTCGTTGCTTACCCCGCTGATCCCGAGCAGCCCGCCCTGCTTGGCCATCAGGCTCAGCAGCGTCGGGAGGTCGTGCTCGGTCTTGTCCAGCAGCTTGAGCAGGGCGTACGTGTCGAACTCGCCGACGCGGTTGTTGTGCGGCAGGCCCGACTGCGGCGTCATGCCGAAGCTGTTGGCCACGCTCTTGCCGCCGTCGATCGCGCAGATACTGCTGCTGCCGCCGAGGTGGCACGAGATGACCTTCAGGTCGTCGCGGCCGAGCAGCTCGGCCGCGCGCACGCCGATGAAGCGATGGCTCAAGACGTGAAAGCCGTAAAGAAGCACGCCGAGGTC
>CAZKCX010000956.1:0-1629 GCA_964550865.1 uncultured Planctomycetales bacterium | reverse complement strand
ACTTTGCTTACGACGGCAAGCGTGGCGACGGCGATCTGCTTGTTGTTCGCCGATCGGCCGACGCACGCGCAGGCACCGGGCGCGAAAGGGCCCTACGGCGTCGTCGATCTCGGCGCGGTAATGGAGAACTACGAGCACATCCGTGAGATGGAAGAGGCCCTGCAGAAGCGGGCGAACGACTACAAACAGGAGGCCGAGGCCCGCCGGAAGAAGATCGAGGACATCCGCTACTTGCGCGACCAGGAGCACCCGGACAGCCCGAAGTGGTTCGAGCTGCAGAAGCAGCTCAATCGGCTTACGGTGGAGCTCGAGCTGTGGAGCAAGTTCGAGAAGCAGGACATCCAGGCCGACAGCCGGGAGAAGCAGAGCCAAGCCTACAAGCAGGTGATGCGCGCGGTGGAGACGGTGGCCAAGCAGCGTGGCCTCGACGTGGTCTTTCGGTTGGACAGCATCGACCTGAATGATCCGTCCGAGGTGATCCGGGTGGAGCGAATGACCAACCGGACGGTGATCTACTCGTCCCCGTCGGTGGACCTGACGAAGGAGGTCATCGCGCGCGTCAACCAGATGTCGAAGAGCGGGAAGTAGCCTGTGGAAGCACTGCACCTACGGCCGGCGCCGCGCGCCGGTCGTGCATCGGATTGAGGAGCTGAATATGCGGTCGATCGTGACATCGAGGGTTTCTTCCGGATGGATGCTGGCGCTCCTGCTGGGCGGGGCGTTGCTGCTGGGCGTCTTGACGGGGCGCAACGACACCCGAGCGGCGGAGGGAGCCGCCGGCGGCAAGCCGATCGTGGTGGCCACCGTGGATCTCTTCTACGTCTTGAACGAGTCGCGCATGTACAAGGACATGAAGGAGCGGATCAAGAGCAGCGCCGACGAGAAGCGCAAAGAGGCGCAGCGTCGCGAGGAGGCCGCCAAGCAGGCGCAAGAGACCATGGAGGCCTTCAAACGGACGGCCCCCGGCTTCCGGGAGAAGTTCAAGAACTTCGTCGACACGGCCGTCGACTACAACGCGTACGTGAAGCTCAGCCAGGCCGAGCAGATCCTCCTGCTCAACAAGGGGACGTGGCAGGTCTACCAGTCGATCATGGACGTGATCAAGGAGGTCGCCCGAGAAAACGGCATCGACGTCGTTCTGTACGAGGACGAGTTCGAGCCGAACCTGCAGGATACCCAGCAGTTGCTCGGCCAGATTCGACAGCGGAAGGTCCTGCACGCCTCGGCCAACGTCGATCTGACCAAGAAGGTCCTTGAGCGGTTCGACGTGCACTACCGGAAGGCCAAGGCCGCCGGGGAAGACCCCCTGAAGAAGGTTCCCTAGCCCATGTCGCAAGGCCACACGTTGGGTGAGCTGGCTCGGATCGTCGGCGGAGAGGTCCGCGGGGACGAGGGGATTCGCATCCGATCCGTCGCGTCGATCGAGCAGGCCGAAGCGGGGCAGATTACCTGGCTCGCCGATCCGAGCTATGCCGACAAGCTTTCGTCCAGCCGTGCGTCGGCCGTCGTGGTCTCCAAGGACTTCGGGGAGACCCCGATGCCCGCCTTGCGGGTGGACGACGCGGCGGGTGCGATGGTGATCTTGCTCGAGAAGCTCGCCCCGCCTCCTTGGCGCCCGGTGCCCGGCGT
>CAZKCX010000955.1:0-1636 GCA_964550865.1 uncultured Planctomycetales bacterium | reverse complement strand
CTGGTCCTGGCCAACTCGGACAAGCGGCGGGTAAGCCTCTGCAAGCTTGTCCGGGAGATGCGGCCGTCGGACTTCATCTGGCTGACCGACGAGACCCGGATGTTTGAGCGCGGCGTCTCGGCGAACATCTGGGCCCGTGGCGGCCGGCTCGATTCCCCGCTCCGGTCCATCGTGACGACGGATCCCCCTTGCCCGCCGCCAACCCCTATCCTCAAGACCACAGAAACACCGAGTTGAGCACGTGTTCATCCGTAGATCGGCTGAGCCCAGCGCCACCTTGGCGCCGATCGCATTGTCTGAGGGGCCGTCTTGCCTGGCGGCGCGCCGGTAGGCCCCCGCTTGTACGCTCTCAAACGCTGTAAGATAATGAACTTTGGGACGGAGAGACTCACGCGCGCGGTCTACCGGATTGGCCTGGGCCAGCAGCCTGCGGCACGCCCGACCGAGGCCGAACCTCGTGTCCTTGGGGATCTCCGCCCGTGCCCGGCGGTAGGACCGTAGCTGGAGCAGAACGTCGTCATGATCACCAGCGAGACCATACGCCGGAAGCGCGACGCGATCCTCGAAATCGCCTCCCGGTACGGCGCACGCGACGTGCGAATCGTCGGCTCCGTTGCCCGCGGCGATGCGACCGATGAGTCCGATCTCGACCTGATTGTCCGCTTCGAGCCGGGGCGTTCGCTCTTCGATCATGGCGGGCTGATCATGGACCTTCGGGACCTATTGGGAATCAGAGTGGACGTGATCGATGAGGAAGGCATGCGCGATCGGTTCCGGAACCATGTCATGAAGGAGGCCATCCCACTATGAGGCCCGATCGACTGCTCCTCCAAGACATGCTGGAAGCTGTCGAAGAGGTGCTCGACACCACCCCGTCCCTTGGGCCCATCGCCGCTCATGACATGCACGGATTATGCAACTGGGGGGATAATCCGTTGGCCTAGTGCCACTCCCACTCGATGAAGCCGGGCTCGACGTCCTCCATTGCGTTGACGATCAGCTCGACCAACCCGCCGTACTGGATGCGGGACTTCTCCCACATGTCGTAGTAGTCGAGCATGTCGCGGAGCTGGCCCTTGCAGTTGCTGCACGGGGCACAGAGGTACTTCGGCGTCTCCGGGCCGGGGCAATCGGCGAAGGCGTTGAGAATCTGCTCCATCTTCTTCCGGCCGGACACCTTGAACTTCCAGTCGTTGAAGTTCCGCCCGGACATGATCGCGAACCCGCTCCCGCCGCCGCAGCAGTAATTGTGCACGCCGTGCGGCTGCATCTCGCGGAATTGCGGACAGATGTGCTTGATCACCCGCCGCTGCGGCTGAACGATGCCCATCAGCCGGACCATGTTGCACGGGTCGTGCAGCGTCACGGGAAAGTCGTTCCGCGACGGATCCAGCTTGATCCGCCCGGAGAAGACGATGTCCTCCAGCAGCGTCATCGCGCTCTCGCGCGGGATCTGCAAATCGCCCGTCAAGACACGGTCGGCGATCACCGTCAGCGCTTTGTGCGCGTGGCCGCATTCGCCCATCACGATCTTCTTGACGCCGAGCTTCTTGGCGATCTCTGCGTGCTTGATGGCCACCCGGGCGAATTGGACATCGTCGTACCACAGGCCGTAGTTGATGCCGTCGTAGCCTAC
>CAZKCX010000954.1:0-1672 GCA_964550865.1 uncultured Planctomycetales bacterium | reverse complement strand
CGCGAGAAGAAAGCGACTGACCTTGAAGAAGAATCGAAAACGAATCCTGATCGTTGTGGTCGTGCTTGCTGCGCTGGCCGGCGTGGGAGGTGCTTGGTACGGGCTGTCGAATCAGGCCTCCCCCTCGTCAGGGCAAGGACCGAAGAAGAAGGGAAAACGCCTGACCGTCGAAGTTCAGGCGGTGCGGAAGGGCGAGATTGTCCAGCGCTTCGAGTTGAGCGGTGAAGTGGTCGCCACCAAATCGGTCGTGATTGCCGCAACCAAAGAAGGTCCCATCGCCTATTGCCCCTGGCGGGAAGGTGACACGGTCGCGGCGGGTGAAAGACTCGTCGAAATCGACCGCGAAGTGCATCGCGCCGAGGTGCAGACCGCCGAGGCCAACCTGGCCGTCGCTCGTGCGAAGCTGGCCGACCTGAAGGCCGGAGCCAGGCCGGAGGAGGTCCAGAAAGCCGAAGCCAATGTTCAGCGGTGGCAGGCGACGCTGACCGAGGCCCGGCGCAGTTACGACCGTCAGAAACAACTGATTGCCGACGACTTCACCTCACAGCAGAGCCTCGATCAGGCTCGCGAGAAGATGGAGGTGGCCGAAGCCGAACTCGCCGCCGCTCGCGAGACCTTGCGCATGCTCAAGGCCGGGCCGACCGATACCGAAATCGCCGTCCAGACGGCGGCGGTCGAAGAAGCGGCCGCGCGGCTGGCACTGGCCAGGGCTCAACTGGCCGAGTGCGTCGTCACGGCTCCCTTCGATGGTGTGATCACCGCCGTGCATGTTCGACCCGGCGACCTGGCCACGCCGCGCAGTCCTTTGTTGGAGATGTATGCCCCCGACTCCCTGGTCATTCGCTTCGCCGTGCCGGAGGCCCAAGCTACCGCGGTGTGCTCCGGGCTTCGGCTACATGCCACGTTCGATGCGCTAATGGGTGAAACATTTAGCGCTGAAGTAACGCGCCTCTATCCCCAGTTGAACGAGGCGATGCGCACGCGCACAGTCGAAGCCAAGCTGATCAAACCCGCCAAGATCATCCCGCACATGTTCGCTCGGCTCACGCTCGAACTGAAACGGGCCGATGACGCCGTGCTCGTCCCCTCCGGGGCCGTCCTGACCGCGCCGACGGGCGAGCACTACGTCTTCGTGGTCAACCAGGGCAAAGCGCACCGGCACGGAATCCAACTGGGGATCGAGCAGAAAGAGACGGTCCAGGTACTCAGTGGACTCGAGCCAGGCCAGCGTGTCGTCGTGGCCGGTCAGGCGGCGCTGCGTGACGGTCAGCCCATTCGAG
This sequence comes from uncultured Planctomycetales bacterium, assembly GCA_964550865.1. Classification (GTDB taxonomy): domain Bacteria; phylum Planctomycetota; class Phycisphaerae; order UBA1845; family JAFGLZ01; genus JAFGLZ01. The sequence continues at coordinate 392 of CAZKCX010000954.1, read as the reverse complement.
TGTCTGGAGAATCTCCGTCAGGCGGCGCCTCTCCAACAGCAACGCAGCCAACATCAGCCGGCTCCCGGAGGGGGAAAGGGGCCGGCGGATGAGGGTTACCGAGTATACCGTCAAACGCCGCCTGGCGACGGGGGCCATCGCCTTGGCTGCGGTGGTGATGGGTATGTACGGCCTGTGGCGGCTGCCCGTCGATTACCTGCCTGAAGTGACCTACCCTTTGGTCAAGGTCCATATCCGTTGGCCGGGCGCGACGCCGGAGGAGATCGATAAGGATATCGCCGACCCCGTCGAACGCATTATGGCCACGGTCGATTATCTGGACGATCTGGAATCGACCTGCCGCGAAGGCGTCTATTCGCTCAACGTGAACTTCGAATACGGGGCCGACGTGG
>CAZKCX010000953.1:0-1673 GCA_964550865.1 uncultured Planctomycetales bacterium | reverse complement strand
AGAAGATGCGCGGCGAGTGCCTCGGCGGGGCCTTCCGCATCGACCGGCTGTTCGAGCTGCTTGGCGACGTCGGCTTCGACCAGGCGACGATCCTCAAACGCTTCCCCTACCGAACGGTGCGCGGCCTCGCGTTCTACTCCGTGACGTATTCGGCCGTCCGCCCGGCGGCCACCACCCGGCCGGTGATGTACCGAGGCCCGTTCGCCGGCGTGGTGACCGAGGACGGGCAGGTGCTGCGCCGCGGCGAGATCGTCGAACTGCCGTGGCAGGACGAACGCCCGCTGGCCGAGACCGTGTTCGTGCTCGACGCCGACGGGCAGGTCACCAACGTCGAGCAGGAGATGAGTTGCTGTTGTTCGGCCGGGGACGATGTGCCCGAGGGTGGAAGCTCTTGCTGCGCGCCGCCGGAACAGGAGACAGCGAAAGCGGAAAGCGCCGCCTGCTGCTGCACACCTGAATCTCAGGGCGGGCCAACGGTGCATGTCCAGGACGACGACGAACCCCGACACCGTGCGGACTGCATGGTCTGCGGCGCGCCGCTGGACTACCGCACGGCCGACGAGCCGGAGGCCTGCCACTACTGCGGGCAGAGCAAACCCGCCAATGCCGTCTGCGCTGAAGGGCATTTCGTCTGCGACGCGTGCCACAGCGAAGACGCCCTGGATGTGATCCAACATCTACTGGTTCATTCGACCGAGCTGGACCTGATCGCCCTGCTCTCGCGAATTCGCCGTCATCGGGCCATCCCGGTGCAAGGGCCGGAGCATCATTCCCTCGTGCCGGGCATCATCGTCACGGCGTATCGCAACGCCGGCGGACTCGTCGGGGACGTGGAAATCCAGCAGGCGATCCTGCGCGGCCGGACGATCGCGGGTGGGTCTTGCGCGTTCCTGGGAATCTGCGGAGCGGCGGCAGGTGTCGGCACCGCCTTTTCGATCCTGCTCAAAGCGACGCCCTACGACGGGCCCCGTCGGCAGCGCGTCCAGCAGGCCGTGACCGAAGCGCTGGCCGACATCGCAGCGCTGGACGCGCCCCGTTGCTGCCAGCGGGATAGCTGGATCGCCCTTCGCAAAGCCGCGGAACTGTCCAAGACTTTACTCGATATCCCCCTGTCCGCCGACGAGCAGCTTGCCTGCACCCAGTTCTCCGATAACCCCGAATGCATCGAGCGCGTCTGCCCGCTGTGGCCGAGGAAGGCGACCGACCCTGATGGAAATGCAGGTGCCCCGTGAAACGCGGAGTGCGGATCTCCCTGCCGGCCGTACTGCTCGTCGTGATTCTGGGGGGGGCGGGTGCTTACCTCGTTTACCGAGAGTTCATAGGCACCGAGAGCTTCAATGATCGCTTCTACACACAGGCCGCCACGACGACGAATGCGGTCTTCTCATACAAGGGCTATGCCGCGACGCTGAAGAACTACGTCAATGAAGAAGGCATGGTAGACTACGAGGGGCTCAAGCAGGATCACAAGCAACTGGACGACTTCCTGCTGCTCATGGCCCACCTCGACAGGAAGACGAACAGGGCGTGGGACGACAAGGCGAAGATTGCCTTCTGGATCAACGCCTATAACGCGCTGACGCTCAAAGTCATCATCAACCACTATCCGATTCAGGCGGGCGTACTCAAGTCGCTTGCCTATCCCAAGAACAGTATCCGCCAGATCCCGGGCG
>CAZKCX010000952.1:0-1676 GCA_964550865.1 uncultured Planctomycetales bacterium | reverse complement strand
GGAAAAGCCATGACCCGCAAGGAGCTAGTAACCGGAGTTAGCTAGAGACTCAGTAGGCGACGTTTCGTGTACCCCGAGAGGCCTGCCGACGGTGGTGCCTCACCCCACAGTGCATTTAGCACGGAATCTCCTTGGCGCAGCCAACAAGGGTGGGACAGTATGATGGGCGTCAAATCACCCTCACAGATCTCAGCGAGGTCCTCTAGCTCGGAGGCTCAGTCACCCATGGTCGGCAACACCATGACGGGCATACAGGCCCTGCCGATGACCGTAATCGCAACGACCATCCTGGCAGTGGTGATGCTGGCGACGGCGGCTTTCGCGGCGGAACCCGCCAAGCCCGCGGACGACATTTTGCGGCTCTGTTGGGCTAAGGACATCCTGACGATCACCGCCGATCGGCTGCCTGGAGGCGAGGTGAAGGTGTGGTACATCGAGGCGTTCTGTCGACGCGGCAGCACCCACCGCGATTGGCGCGAGACGACGATCCCGTTCAAGACCAAACTCCTATCCGCCGACGCCGACGGCCGATCCCTCAAGCTCAAGACCGTTGTCGACGGCAAGGTCGAGGTCAGGCACACCCTCCGTAGCGGACGCGACGAGGTCACGTTCGACGTCGTGCTGACCAACACCACCAACCAGCCCGTCGACATCGAGTGGTTCCAGCCGTGCATCCGCGTCGGTACATTCACCGGCCGGGAGCAGGACGACTACTTCGAGAAGTGCTTCCTTTTCACCAAGCGGGGCCTGACACGGATGCATAAGACCCACCGCGCGACCCGCGCCCGCTACACGCCCGGCCAGGTCTACGTGCCGAAGGGTATCGACCTGAACGACGTCAACCCGCGACCGATCAGCAAGACCCGGCCCGTCAACGGCCTGGTCGGCTGCTTCTCGGCCGATGGGCGGATGCTCCTCGCCACGGCCTGGAGTCGTACGCAGGAGCTGTTCCAGGGCGTGATCGTCTGCATACACAGCGACCCGCACATCGGCGGCCTCGGCCCAGGGCAGAAGAAGCATCTCCGCGGCAAGATCTACCTCATCCCGAACGATGTCGAGGCGTTGCTGCGCCGATACCGGCGGGATTTCCCGGCCGGCCCGTCCCATGCGCCGCACGACGGACCAGCCGGTGCGATGCGCCCGAACACGGCCGAAGACGCTCCAACGCCCGTACAGGCCTCATCGCTCTCGCATGCCCTTTCACCTGGCTGCCCCCGCCGATCTCTTCGATTCCTACCTGCGGGGTTTCCTACTGCCTTACACGTTCTTCGCCGCGTGAGGTGCCGACTCGTCGCCCTACGGAATCTTGACGCGCGCGCAAGGGCTAACCTAGAGTGATCCGGACGATTCATTGACCCGTGATACCGGGGATCCCGCCATGCACGTGCACGCACCGCTTCTCTTGACTGTCTTGTCACAGTTCTGTTTCGCCGCCGCGGGCCCCGAGGCCGCGACAAACTACGCCGAACTCCGGGCCGGCTTCGAGTCACCCGACCACGCCCAGTGGGGCGAAGTGCCCCTGTGGTGGTGGGAAGGTCAACCGGTCACGAAGGCACGCATCACGGCCGAGCTCGAAGTGCTCGCCGCGAAGGGCGTCAAATCCGTCTGCCCCATCCAACGTTCCCCGGGGCGCTGCGATCCGCAATCCTTCACGGAGGAGTACTGGCAGTTGCTGG
>CAZKCX010000951.1:0-1678 GCA_964550865.1 uncultured Planctomycetales bacterium | reverse complement strand
GCCGAGGCCTGCCGCCTGATGAACGTGAACGTCCATGGCGTCGTCAACGGCGTGGGGGCGGCCCTGCCGGTGATGATCGAACAGCAGTCGGGGATGATCGTCGGGATCTCGAGCCTGGCGGCGCATTTCGTATCGCCCGTCAGCAGCGCCTACGCGGCGAGCAAGGCCGCCGTCTCGACGTTCCTGGAGGGCATCGGGCGCGGTGCGGGCAAGTACGGCATCGACGTGCTCACGGTCGAGCCCGGGTACATCCGCACGCCGATGACGGCGAACAACAAGAAGCTGCCGTTCGTCATCGAGGCCGACGACTGCGCCGCGCGCATCATCCGCGCGATTCGCAAGCGCAAGATGGTCTATCGCTTCCCCTGGCAGATGATGCTCATGATCCGCATCACGCGGATCTTCCCACGGATCTTGATGCGCTGGGTAGTCCAGCGCAAGGCCGGGCGCATCGTCCTGCGCCAAGACGAGAAGACCCAGCAGAAGAAGGAGTAGTGGCAGCCCGAAAGCGGGCCCTTTCTCGTTTACAGGCCCCATTGCCTCTGCTACCTTGACGCCGTCAACTCGGACAGGTGCAACGGAGGTCTTGCCATGCGTCGAAGCCTTGGACGGACGGCTGTGATTGGTCTTCTCGCTTCTTCGATGGTTACGATGGTCGGTTGCGGTGGCGGGGATTTCGGCACGGACGTAAGCCTGCCCCCCGCGGAGCGACATACGTTGACCTCGGCGATCCAACCCGGCACGACGATCCGCCTGCCCAAGAGCAAGCCCTTCAACATCCACGACAAGAGCTGGAACGCCACGCCGGGCCAGGACGGTACGGCGAACGCCGTCGCGGATGCCTCGCCCAAGGGGACCGCCTCCTGCAAGGCCGACGCGGCCAACGGGGGATCGGCGACGGCCATGTTTCAGCTCGGCCATTGCATCGACAACGACAGCGGAAAGCCGATGACCGTCGAGGTCCGCATGGCGATCGATTACGAGCACGCCTGCCAGGCGAAGGGCGAAGACCCGAAGAATACCGCCAACTACGCGATCAAGGTCTTCGTCAAGGACACGGCCGGTCGCGTCCAACAGACGCTCCCGCTGGCCACCCACACGACGGAGGACGGGCGCGTCCAGTGGTCGGGTACGGAACGCACCATTACCGAATTCACCATGCGGCCGAAGCTGGGCTACTACGTCGTGCTCACCGGCCGGGCGCAGGCCACCAGCACGGCCGGCGCGTCGGCCTCGGCCGAGGTCACGGTCAAGTCGTTCACGCTCGATCTGCGCTGCGAGGCGGCCGCAACCGAACCCCCTCCGGCCACCGCCACCACCAAGAAGAAGGGCTAAGACTTTACAGATCGGGGTTCCCGGCGACGGCCCGACGGTCCCTGCGATGGGACCTCCGGCCTTGCACAACGTGGCGGACTGACGCAAAGGCCTCGAGGATCTCGAGGCGGCCTGCGGGAGTGCCCCTTCGGCCGGTGTCTATCCCGCCTCGCGAAACTGCGTCTCATACAGCGTGCGGTACAACGGGCTGGTCTCTATCAGTTCGTCGTGCGTTCCGACCGCGACGATACGGCCCCGATCCATGACCACGATCCGATGCGCCTGTTTGATTGTGCTGAACCGGTGGGCGATGACGAAGCTCGTGCGGTCGTGCATGATCTCGTGAAGGGCTTCCTGGATCTTC
>CAZKCX010000950.1:0-1688 GCA_964550865.1 uncultured Planctomycetales bacterium | reverse complement strand
TCGGCCTGTCCGTGGGTCTCGCCGTGCTGCTCGCCATCCTCGTCGCGGTGTCGCTCGGCACGCTTCTGCCCTTTGGCTTCCGACGCGTCGGCATCGATCCCGCCATCGCCTCCGGGCCGCTCATCACGACCGGCAACGACATCATCAGCGTGACCATCTACCTCTCGATCGGCATGCTCGCGGTTCGCCTGCTACAGGTCTGACGGCCCCAAAAGGATGGGAGTGTGCCCTCGCATCCACTCCCGCAACGCCAGGACGTCCTCCTCCGTTGCATGCGCATAGGGTGGCTGGCACCGAAGGCCGCACCGCAGGAAGCCCCGCACCGTCGCGAAGACGCGATCGATCGCAGAGTCCATCAGCCCCCTCTCGCGGAGTGGAGCAATGCCTTCCGAGTAGAATCGCTTCAGCGCCCTTTGAATCTCGGCCGCTTCGTCCCACCGTTCGCGGCGACAATGCTCGTAGTAGCGCAGCATGACCTCCGGATTGAGGTAGACCTGGCTGCTGTAGTTGCCCCGCGCCCCGAGCTTCATGCCGTCCGGGAGCAGATGCTCACCGACGAAGAAGCTGACATCCGCCAGAGCCGCGATCAGCGTCTTCAAGGTGGCCAGATCCCCGCCCGTGAACTTGCAGCCGATCAGCGACGGGGCGGCCTCCTTCAGCCGGAGAAACAAGTCCACGCCCACGTCGCGCTTGGCCCGTTCGGTGCGGTACAGGATGAGCGGAAGGTCACCCGCCGCGCCGGCCACCTCTCGAAAGAACCCCACGGCCTCGTCGTCCTGCAACGGAAGCCAGAACGGTAGGGCAAGCTGAATGCCGTCGGCGCCGGCCTCGGCGGCGATCGCAATCCGCCGGCAGACCAGCTTGGTGCTGAGGGCGGTGCAGCCCGCTTGCATGGGAACCCCGTGTTCGTGCGCCGTCCGTGCCGTCCGCCTGACGAGTCGTCCGAAGGTGTCCTCGTCTTGGGCGTAGAACTCGCCCGTCGTCCCGCCGGTGTATACGCCGTGAACCCCCGCCTTACAACACGCGGCCACATCGGCCGCGGCGGCGTCCTCATCGAGCTCGAACGCGTCGTCCCAGGCGACCGGCAGCCCCGCCCAGATGCCGTGAAGGCGTTCAACCGTGAGCGGTTCCATGCCGCAGACCTCCTTTCCTTCGATGCGATTCCTGCAAACACATAGCCCGTTTCGGTGCGCAATGCTATAGTTGAGCCTCGGTTCACGTGTGCCTTAGCGGTCCAAGTTACTCCCAAGAATGCCCAGGGGCGGTGCGGAGACCGGGTGCCCCATCGCTTCAGCGGTGGGGTCACGAAGCGGGGCGCAACGATTCGCGTCCCCCATGGCTCCTTTGGCTGCGCTCCCTTCGGGTCTGAGCCTCAGGGTCGAAGACAGGACAAGCAACGGCATGAACCACCCCGGGAAGGACCTTTCGCGAAGAGAAGAACACATGCACGCGCGATATCGGATTCCCTCATGCCTCACGACGCACAAGACGAAGCCTACATGCGACGGGCCCTGAGCCTGGCACGCCGCGGCCGCGGACGCGTCGAGCCGAACCCGATGGTGGGCTGCGTGCTCGTTCGCCGCAACCGCGTGATCGCGGAAGGCTGGCATCGGCGATTCGGAGGCCCGCATGCCGAGCGTGACGCGTTGCGGCGCTGCGTGGGCTCGCCCGCCGGCGCGACCGCGTAC
>CAZKCX010000949.1:0-1693 GCA_964550865.1 uncultured Planctomycetales bacterium | reverse complement strand
TCGGCCCGGACGCTCGCGGCCTCAGCGCGATTCGGAGGCGACAAGGTCGCGCATGCCATTAAGACGCACAGCAGCCAAGCATGGCACCCAGGACTGCTTGCGTCGACATCCGAGGACTCGACACTGGCGGGGTGGGCCATGGCTTTGGCCGTGGGGGCCGTTCGCTCGCGCGATGGGGACGCGGATCTTTCATCGAATTCGTGTTCCCCACCTCTGAAGAGGTGGGCCACCCAGGTGCCGTGGGCCACCCAGGAGCCGTGGGCCGCCGCTGCGTACGCTTCGCACGACGCACGGGTCCGGCTTCGCTGCAAGCAGCTTGGTTTCGAGATGTCGGGGTCCGTGCGCACGGTCGACTACCAGTCCTTCTCTACGGTCATACGGCCCACCGACTGCCGGCGGACCCGGGCACGGCGACGTTCCTTTTCCTTATCGCGGATCGCTTGCAGCAGCCGTTGGGCCTCCTCGCGGCTGAGCTTTCGTTCTTGGGGCTTGCCGCCGGCCTGCTTCTGCTGCTCCTTCTTCTGCTGCGAATCCTGCGGATTCTGTTGCGACTTGTCCTGCTTCTTCCGTTCCTGCTCTTGCTGTTGCTTCTTGTCTTGCGGCTTCTGTTGACCTTGCTGCTTGTCTGCCTGGTCCTGATTGGGTTGCGAGCTTGGCTGCGACTGAGGCCGACTCGAAGGTTGCGACTGCGGCTGCGACGAGGGCTGGCTCTGCGGCTGGTCCTTCTTCTTCTCCTCTTCCTTCTTCTTCTTGTCGCGCAGGTCCTTGATCAGCAGCCGAGCGGTCTCGATGTTTGCCTTGGCGTCGGCGTCGTCGGGGTTCAACTCAAGCGTCCGTCGATACGCACCGATGGCCTCCTGCGCCAGCTCGATGGCCTCGTCGAAGCTCGTGAGCTTCTCGAGCGCCTGGCTGTAGGCACAGTTGCCCAGGTTGTAGTGGGCGGCCGCCTCCAGGTCGAGGTCGCGAGTCGAGAGCGCCTGTCGGAACAACTCCTTGGCCTGCTCGAACTCGCGCTTTCGGTACTGCGCGAGACCACGGTTGTACTGGATCCGTGGCGACTCCGGCCGGGCGATCTCCGCCTCCTTGTAGGCCGCCAACGCCTCGTCGGGCTTGTCGGCCTGCAACGCGGCATTGCCGCGCCGAACGAGTTCCGCCGGCGACGGGCCGTCGGCACAAGTGACGTGCGGAAACGCAACGACAAGCATCAAAATGATCGAACGGCGATCTCTCATCCGACCTTCCTCAACAACGGCCTCTGGGCAACCTCCTGCGCAGCACCGACGCGCTCGGGCAGCAGCGATTCGATCAGCAGCAGCAGCAGCGCCACCAGCACGAACAGCCAGTGCCAGGCCTGCCCGCGCTCGACCTTGCGGGCCTCGTACTCGCGCCGCTCGCGGTCCATCTTGCCGATGATGTCGTCGTACAGGCGATCCAACTCGATGCTCCGCACGCCCGCGTCGATGCAGACCCCGCCGCCGACGGCCGCGATCTCCCGCAGCAGCCGCGGGTCCATCTTCGACCGCACCGGCTCGCCGTCGTGCCTGACGACGGTGCCGTCCTCGAGCCGGATCAGCTGGCCTTGCGTCGGGTCGCCGATGCCGATCGTGCAGACGCGAATGCCCCGCTGCTCGTAGGCGTCCCGTGCGGCGTCGACGGGGTACGACGTATGGTCCTCGCCGTCGGTGATCACGAG
>CAZKCX010000948.1:0-1695 GCA_964550865.1 uncultured Planctomycetales bacterium | reverse complement strand
CCCAGCCGAGGGCGGCTGGGCCACATGGGCCGTGAGCCATCAGACTGCCCAGCCGAGGGCGGCTTGCGGTGCGCCGGACCGAACCGCTGGGCCACGACGAGCGGAACGCCGTAGCGTGTCAGCCCTTCCTGCAAGCGGCTTAGCGGAGCCGAGCTTAGAGATGCCCGGTAAGCCCGCGCCCTTTTGCGCCGCCGGTGGTCGACCTACAATCAAGCCCATGAGCGAGCGCGAACATCGGGCGCGGATCGTGGCCATCGAGACGACGGGACGACAGGGGAGCGTCCTCGTGGCCGTCGACGACGAGGTCGTGGGCATGACGCGGTTCTCGGCCGACCTGCAGCATGCTACGGAGTTGCTGCCGTCGATCGATCGGCTCTGCCGGTCCGTCAACTGGCGCCCCGATCAGCTCGACGAGGTCTACGTCTCGGCGGGTCCGGGGAGCTTCACGGGCTGTCGCATTGGGGTGACGGTCGCGCGATCGCTTGCGTTGGCGGTGGGTGTTCGGCTCATTCGCGTTCCGACGGTGGATGTCCTCGCGCGAAACGCGTTGCGCCACGAGCCGCCGCCGGAGCGACTGGTCGTGGTTCTCGACGCCCAACGCCGCGAGATCTACTCCACGGAATTCCTCCTCGTCAACGGGCGATACAGTCGGGAGACCGAGACGGTTCGCGGTCTGCCTCGGGAGATCCTGGCGTGCAGGCCGCGTCCGTGCGCGGCCTTGGGCGAAGGCGTCGCGTTCCATCGAGGGGAGATCGAGGAGTTGGGGCTGACGATCCTGCCGGAAAAGCTATGGCCGGCCCGCGCGGAGAACGTTCTCGTCGTCGGGCGGGAGCGGGCCCGTCGCGAGGAGTACACTCCGGCCGAAAGGCTTGCGCCGATCTACATTCGACTCCCCGAGGCCGAGGAGAAGTGGCGACAACGGCAGGGGGGCACCGATCCACAGGCATCCGCGGGTTGACAGAAACCGTGGTCCGGAGGACCATGCCACGGACTATGGGCTTTTGCGTCTTCCGTGCCTTGCGCACATCGGCCGGTGCGGAGGTCCACCGTGGCTTCATGGTTGGTGGAAGAATCAAGAGGGACATGACATGAGCTATTCGCCTTTGCAGCGTGTTCTCGCATGGGTTCTGCCGGCGATGGTGCTGGTCACCGGGGGGCTGGCCCGGGCGGCGGAGATCCACACGGGCAGCCAATCGACGTATCCGCATCGGATCCAGCTCTTCGACGAGAAGAAGCAACGGATCACGCCCAAGAGCAAGGTGCCGTACAGCCCGAAGAACACGTGCAACAAGTGCCACGCGTACTCGACCATCGAGAAGGGCTGGCATTTCCAGGCCATGTTCTACGAGCCTGGGTCGTCGGAGGGCGCCTTGCCCGTCGACGATCCGCGCCCCGGGGAGCCGTACTTCGTGGTGGACGAGGCGACGGGGACGCAGCTTCCGACCTCCTACCGGAAATGGGCGCGGGATCTCGGCGTGAGCCCGTCGGACTTCGGGATGTCGGCGTTCGATTTCGCCGTTCGGTTCGGGTCACACGTCCCGGGCGGCGGGCCGCTCGAGAAGACCCTCGATAAGGAGGGCAAGCCCAAGGAGCACACCGGGGAGAAGTGGGACGCATCGGGCGTTCTCGAGATCGACTGTCTGATGTGCCACATGGCGCGCGGCTACAATGCGGAGCGCCGGGCCGAGCAGATCG
>CAZKCX010000947.1:0-1706 GCA_964550865.1 uncultured Planctomycetales bacterium | reverse complement strand
GTAGCGGGCCTCGTTCATGTTCTCGGCGTACAGCTTCAACCGGTCCAGAGACCAGTAGATGGGCGTGTCGAGGCTGAATTCGGCCGTCAGGCCGAGCTGCTCGGCCGTCTCCTCCTTGAGCTCCTGCAACGCCGTCTTCAGGAAGGCGACCTGGTTCGTGACGTATCGGGGATTCGCGTTGTCGACCAGCATCGCCTCGAGCTCTTCGTATCGGAGCAGCCAGTACGGCAGGATCAGATCCTGCTCACCGAGGTAGGTGACGTTCGCGTCGATGCTGCCGTCTTCGTCGCTGAAGGCGCCCGCGTATTCCCCGTGCAGGTCGAACATGATGATCTGGGCATAGTCCAGCTCGGTGATCTCCTGCATGATCTTGGCGGTCGTGCAGCTCTTGCCCGATCCGCTGTTGCCCACGACGCAGATGTGCTTGCTGAAGAACTCCTTGCCGAGCACCTGCACGTCGAAGTCGGTGTTCATCGCGAACTTGCCGATGCGGAACGACCTGGGATACTCCTCGCTCGTCGCCAGCTGCTCCATGGTGCCGAAGATGGTCTCGAAGTCTTCCCGCGCGGCGAAGAAGACCTCATCGCCGATGGTGGGATAGTTGTCCACACCGCGATCGAACCAGTCCTCGCGCAGGCTGCCGAGAAGCTGCACGTTCATGATCTTGCGTGTTGGCAGGTCCGGATCGGGGGCGTCCTCCCGGCGGACGCCGGTCACGTAGCCGATGAGCTTGACGTCCTCCACGGGGAGGACCACGTACGTGCCGATCTGGCCGACGCGACGCCGCTGCCCCTCGTGCTCGACGAAATTCTCATCGGTGGCGATAGCGGCCTCGACGACGATGCCGTCCACCCGAATGACTTCCGCGATCTTCTGCCGATTCGTGTCCATGAGCGCGCGAACTCCCTACGTCCAAGGTATTCCTTCGAGGATCGACTCACCCGTATGCTATATCGATCGGAAAGACGGACCGGGGGAGTTGCGTTACGGAGCGATCCCGCAATCCGACCATGGGGCCCGGTGGACGGCCCCTGCCCGGACGAGGTGCGCGAATTCGGTTCCGATAACGCGCCCGGTTCGGCCCTATCGCGTGTCGAGCACCGCGGCCGTCAGCGACGTGGAGACCGACGCATGTCCGGGGATCGGCAAGACGTTCTTGCCGGTTTCCAGCGCCCGCGGCAGCGACGTGAAGGGCTCGAGGCACTTCAGGAGGATGTGTTCGTAGCCGTCGATGACGTATCCCGTATGGACACGAGGTCCACTTCTGCGCGTGCATGTCACGTGCGTTCTCCTGTCCGATCTTACGGTTGCTTATGGTCCGGGCGCGTGTCGGATTCCAAGGGCACCGCGCGCATATCAACAAGGCCGAAGACGAATCGTCCCAAGGGCAGCCCGGGTTCCGCGATGATGTAGAACACCTCACCGGGCCCGCCGATGCGGACGGCGTTGTCCCGACGGGTGAGGCGAACCGGCCCGTCGAAAAGGTCGCGAACCCGCACGGATCCCGCTTGGAGGGGCAGCTCCCATGCCGTATCCCTCGAGCGTGAGGGGCGTCCCGTCCGGGCAGCGCCGTCGACCGAGACGATCGCGACGTGGCGGTCCTCCCGGCTGAAGACGTCGATGCGGAGCCGTCCCTCGTCCGCGTCGAGACGCCGGGCATAGGCGAGTTCGCCGACGGAGTCCAACCACACGTTCACGGCCACCGC
>CAZKCX010000946.1:0-1706 GCA_964550865.1 uncultured Planctomycetales bacterium | reverse complement strand
CGGTTCACGGCCGGGGGCGGCCGTGCCACACTGTTCGATCTTTGCTGCAAGCAGCGTAGCCCTCGAGGCAAGGTCATGGGCCTGACACCTTCACTTCGAACAGGCGTCCATCCCCGGCGGGGAAGTGGAGCTTGGCGCTCGGGGGGGTTCCGTCCAGGGCGATCTTCTCCGGCTGGACATAGCCCCGAGCCAACTCCTCGATCCCCTCGACGCTCTGCGCGAAGACGACCTTGGGGGTAACGTCCTCGTGAGGGGAGGCGTTGGTCAGCAGCAGGTAGCGGCGGCCCTTGGGCCCGGCCAACTCGCCGACGACGAGGCCTCCTCCTTCCGTCTCGCGCACCAGGGACCGCGCGTTCGGCCCTCGCGTCCCCTCGGGGCGGCCGAGCGTCGTGTGATAGACGTCGGTGCTCCGCACGGTGGCGAGGATCGGACCGATGGCCTTGAGTTCCGCGTTGATCCGCATCGCGAGGTAGTAGCGTTTGGTCTTGTCGCCGTCCCGGCCGATGATGGCCTCGCCGAAACGCTTGTCGTTTACGTGCCAGTAGGTGAAGTAGACGAGCCCCTTGTACCCGTACGCCAGCGCGGTATAGACCTGCCACCGCAGGTCGCCCTCGGACGGATCACGGTAGGCGAAGTGCGGGGTGATCAAGAAGATGTACCAGTAGGGCGTATCGTATTTCAGCCCCGCCGACCGGATGATTTCCATGTTGCGGAAGTAGTCCTTCCGCTCCGTGCCGTCTTCCATCAAGGCATAGTGATCGTAGCTGAGGACCTTGGGCTTGACCTGGCGCATGAATCGATCGACATGCTCCTCGTAGGTCTTCGTGCCGAGCTGCTCCTGGCTGGCGTAGGTCGGAAAGAGGTTGATAAAGGGCACGCAATTCGGCTCGCGCGCGAGCAAGTACTGGTTCACGTGGGCCAGGTCCGCGAACTTGGCGGCCGAAGGCTCGTCCTTGAGGTAGAGGCCCCGGAAGGCGGGATGGTCCGCGCAATCCCGGAGCGCGGCGTCGAGCCCGGCGTCCGTCTGGGGTCCGGGGTTCGCGACCGCCGCTTGCACCCGCTTGTCGTGGACGATGCACTTCAACCCGTACTTGTGGGCGAGATCCAAATCACCGTTCAACGCCAGGGTGAAGCCGCATTCGGCGACTTCGGCATACCGTGCGTCCTCCGCGGGGGGCGAGCACCAATACGTGACGGGGAAGAAGCCGGTCGGACGCTTGGGCGCGCAACCCAGACTGCCGAGCAGTCCGATGCACAGGAGCGCCGAACCGCGCCCGCCGACGGTCGAAAGGGTCTTGCTCCACAGCCATTTCATCATGCGAGTCGGTCTCCAGACTGTCCTGGCGCTATTCCTCGCGCGTCATCGCCACGGCCCGCTCGTACAGCGCGCTGTTCCGGTGGGCCGGGAACTGCTTCGCGAGCCGTTGTGCCAGCTCCACCGCCTGTTTCTTCTGTCCTTGATGGACGTGCACGTCGGCGAGGCAATACACGGAGATCATCTCCTCCACCGACCCGGGCAGCGCCGACCCCTTCGCCGTCTGGAAGAACCGCGTCGCACGGGCGAAGTCCGAAAGCGTCTCCGTGGCTATTCGCCCGGCCAGGACGGCGGAGGCCCATCGAAGCTGTCCGGAGCTGCGCTCGCTCCGGATTACGGCGTTCAGCAGCCGCAGGCATCGTTCGTACTTCTCGAAGTCCGTGGATTGTCC
>CAZKCX010000945.1:0-1726 GCA_964550865.1 uncultured Planctomycetales bacterium | reverse complement strand
GCACAGTACGTCGGGCGAGCCGTCCGGACGACTCGATGAAAGGTAGTATGCGGCGCCGTACGGCGGCCGTCTACGGGGACCACACGGCGAGGATCTCGGCGATGCGTCCCGCGGCCCGGCCGTCCCACTTCTCCGGCGCGGGTCGATCCGTGGGCGGATTCGCCCGTGCCGCGCGATAGGCCGAGAGGATCTTGTCGGAATCGGTCCCGACGAGTTGGTTCGTGCCCTGATCGAGCGTCACGGGTCGCTCGGTGTTCTCACGAACGGTCAGGCACGGCGTGCGAAGGATGGTCGTCTCCTCCTGAATGCCGCCCGAGTCGGTGATGACGACCGCCGCCTCGGCGAGCAGCTTGAGGAAGTCGAGATAGCCCAGCGGCTCGATGATCCGGAACTGCTTCATCGCCTGGACGCGATCGGCCAGGCCCATCTTCTCGATGTTGTTCCGTGTCCGCGGGTGCATCGGGAAGATGACGGGCAGGTCGTTCTGCACCTGCTCGAAGGCATCGAGAATCCGACCGAAGACGACCGGATCGTCCACGTTGCTCGGACGGTGCATCGTAACGACGGCGTATGCCTTCGGCGTCAAACCGCGATCGTCGAGGATCGAGCTGGCTTGGGCCTTCTGCAGGTTGAATTGGAGCGTGTCGATCATCACGTTGCCGACGAAGTGGACCCCCGCGGAATCGACGCCTTCCCGCCGGAGGTTCTCGATCCCGCTCGGCTCGCTGACGAAGAGCATATCGCTGATGCGATCGGTGAGGATGCGGTTGATCTCCTCGGGCATGCGCCGATCGAAGCTGCGGAGCCCCGCCTCCACATGCGCGACCGCCACGCCCAGCTTCGAGGCCACGAGCGCGCAGGCGATCGTGCTGTTCACGTCGCCGACGACGAGCACCATATCCGGATTGCGCTCGAGGACGACCGGCTCGAAGCGCTTCATGATCTCGGCCGTCTGCTGCGCGTGGGAAGCGCTGCCGACCTCCAGGTTCAGGTCCGGACGCGGGATCTCGAGCTCCTCGAAGAAGAGCTTGCTCATCTTCTCGTCGTAGTGCTGGCCGGTGTGGACCAGGACCGGTTCGATCTCGCTATGATCCCGGTAGGCGCGCATGAGCGGCGCGATCTTCATGAAGTTCGGTCGAGCGCCGCACACGTTGATGATTCGCATGTAGCGTCCCTCTGGCTCCTTCGGCAATGGCCGGACGGTCCCAAGCAGGTCGCATTGTATTGGAAAGGCCGTGGTTAAGCACCTCGTGAGCGGGCCCCCATGCAAAATCCTGCAAGAGTCGCTCGAGCTTGCTGAAGGTCGTGCCCAAATTCACGTACGATTTGAAGCGACGCATCAACGGCATCGGCAGGCGTGGCTGGTCGGGGTCGATGTCCCGAGGATGGATGTAGACGATGACAGGCTCGCCGGCTTCGTTGGCCTGGCGGACCCACCGTCGAATCAGCTCGTAGGGAAACAGGCGGAGATACCCGCCGCCGACGTAGGCTGTCCTACGTCCCAGGATCGTTGTGGTCGATATGGGAAACTCGCGGAGTCGTCGCCCGTCGGGGAGCTTGATCACGTGCGGGAGGCAGCGTGCTCCGGGAAGCCCTCCGTGGCCTCGTTGTGCCGGGAAGACTGAGGAGTCATAACGGAAGCCGGCATCGGCGATCACCTCAAACGCCCAGGGTGTGGCTTCGGTCAGGCTGAAGCCTGGAGCGCGATACCCGTCGATGGGTCCAG
>CAZKCX010000944.1:0-1748 GCA_964550865.1 uncultured Planctomycetales bacterium | reverse complement strand
GTTCGTCATCGTCCGCTTTCCGGACAACTCCCTGAAGTTCTGGGCACTGGAGCGCTGGCCCGCCATCCTTGCCGCGCTCGCGCCGGCATCTCTGGGCCTGTCCCGCCTGGCAGACCGCCGCCCCTGGTTGCCGTTCCGGGATCTTCTGGACGCCTCGGCCATGGTGGTCATGCCGGCGGCGGCCGTCGCGGGCACGATCGTCATCTCCGCCGAGCCCGTCGCCACGCTGCTGGGCAAGCTGATCCTGTACGACGTCCCGCGCGTCCGCCTGGCGACGTGGCTCATCCTCGCGGCGAGCTTCTACGCGCACTCCAGGCTGCCCCATCGGCGTGGGTTGCGGATCGCCTCGGCGGTTCTGGTGGTGGCAGCCATCGTGAACCTCTTTCTGTGACAGGCCTGCACCGAAGTGCCGACCCTATGGCACGCCGAAGCAAGTGCCTCGCGAAGTCGCGCTGGGCGGCCGGTCGATCTGCTGTTACGATGGGCCAGTCCAACTGGCCGTAATCCGCGAGGGCCCGGGTTCGCCTGCTTTCCCGGAGATCATGCCCACACGTCCTCTCCGGCAGAGCAGCACAAGCTGCGCCCTCAGGGAGGCCTTGGCACGCCCGTCCTTGAGGAGCCGACCATGAGTGCGAACCGCGTCCATCGTCTTCTTCGGATGATTGCCCTGCTTCAGAGCGGTCGCCCCTTCACGGCCGATCAGCTGGCCGAGGAGGTCGCCGTCTCGCGACGAACCCTCTTTCGCGATCTCAACATGCTCGAGCTGGCCGGTGTGCCCTGCCGGTACGACGTCAAGCGACGGACGTATACCGTCGAACCGTCGTTCTTCCTGCCGTCGCTGAATCTCTCCCTCGAGGAAGCCCTGGCCATCTTGCTGGTCGCCCGACGCTTCGTGTCCCGGCAGTCGCTGCCCATGTACGAGCCGGCGGCGCGGGCGGCGACGAAGATCGAAAGCAGCCTCCCGGAATCCGTGCGGGCGTACTGCCACGGGATGCTCCAGGGGGTGACGGTCAAGATGCCGCCCCTGGTGGATGCCTTCCGCGCGGAAGAGGTCTTCCGAACGCTCCACACCGCACTGGGGGTGCGGTGCAAGGTGGAGATCGACTATGACTCGTACTTCGAGACCCGCCCCATTCGAACCTTACTGTGGCCTTACCAATTGACGTTCGTGGAACGCGCCTGGCACGTGATCGGCCATAGCGAGCTCCATGACGAGGTCCGTACCTTCAAGCTCGATCGGATCGTCCGCGCCAAACCGCAGCAAGAGCACTATGAACCGGATCCGAGCTTCCGCCTCGACGATTACCTGGGACTGGCCTGGGGACTCATCCCTGAGGGTACGATCTACCACGTTCGCTTGCGGTTTCTGCCGAAGGTGGCCGGGAGCGTCGAGGAAATCCGTTGGCACAAGACCCAGCGATTCACCGCCCAACCGGATGGCTCCTGCATCTTCGAAGCGCAAGTCGACGGGCTCAACGAGATCACCTGGTGGGTATTGGGCTATGGGGACCAGGTCGTCGTCGAGGAGCCCGCCGAGCTCCGCGATCGCATCGGCCAAATCGCACGGAACATGTGCAACCTTGCCGATGCGCCGCCCACCGCCTGAGAGACAGACGCGCACGCCTGCATCGCAGACTCGACTGTATCTTCAGGGAATTCAGGGCGCCTCTGCACCGCCCTGGGCGCTCAAGACGACGGGATTGCGGAGGGCTTCGAGCGCCTGCGCCTTCAGCGTGGCGGGCACGCGG
>CAZKCX010000943.1:0-1752 GCA_964550865.1 uncultured Planctomycetales bacterium | reverse complement strand
CGTAATACCTAACATATACCAAACTTATCAACCGGAGTCAAGCAGAGACTCAGTCGTCGCCTTTCCCACCCGGACGAAATATGGTGGAATGCCCACGGAAGTCAAGACGACTCGAGAACCGGATGGGAGAACGGTGATGAAAGCATGCTCTCTTCCCCCCACTGCGGCGACTGCGATCCTCTGGGGTCTGACATTCCTCGGCCCGATGTCCGCATCGTTCTGGGCTTCGGCGCGGGTCCAAGGCGCGAAGCCGGACGCGGTCCTCGACGTCGGCTCGCGGCGGCAGCTCTTCGTCGATCAGCGTTTGATCGGCACGCTGGAAGGCGTCCGCCAGGTGCTGCACCATCCCGTCCGTCGCGAGATCGCCATCGCACCGGAACACCCCTGGGAGAAGCACGGCGTCTCGTACATGGTGACGTTCAAGGACGGCGATCGATTTCGCGCGTGGTATCGTGTCGACGCCGTCGCGTTCGGGGAGGGCAAGCGGCGGTCCATGACCGCCTACGCCGAGAGCGACGACGGCATCCACTGGCGCAAGCCGAAGCTCGGGATCGTCGAGTTCAACGGCTCGAAAGAAAACAACCTCGTATGGGACGGACGGGCCAAGAACCTGGCCCCGTTTCGCGATGACAACCCCAAGTGCAAGCCGGACGAACGCTACAAGGCGGTCGCTCGTGCGGGGGATTGCTACGCCCTGGTCTCGCCCGACGGACTGCACTGGAAGCCTGCCCAGGAGGACCCCATCCTCACCGATCGACCGTTCGACTCGCACAACATCGCGTTCTGGGACGACGAGACCCAGCAGTATGTGGCCTATACGCGCGGCGTTCGCAAGGACGGCAAGCTCGGACAGGCAATGCAGAGCAAGTTCCGTAGCGGCGTTCGTTGGGTGCGACGGGCGACGTCGCCGGACTTCCTCCACTGGAGCGATCTGAAGCCAATCCGGACCGGAGACGCCCCGCGCGAGGAGTTCTACACCAACGCCACGATCCGCTACGCGCGGGCCCCTGACTACCTTCTGATGTTCCCGTCGCGGTTCGCCTCGGCCCGCGAGCCGAAGCCGGGCTGGGAGTTCGGCAAGGGCGTCAACGACATCGCATTCCTCTCCAGCCGCGACGGGATCCACTTCGACCGAACGTTCCTGGAGGCGTTCATCCGGCCGGGGCTCGACTCGGGGAACTGGCACGAACGATCGCTCTACATGGAGCGGGGCATCCTGCAGACCTCCGCCACGGAGCTATCGCTCTACTGCATGCAGAACTGGCGGCTGCCGACCGTCCACATCCGGCGGTACACACTGCGGCCGGACGGCTTCGTCTCGCTTCGGGCCGACTACGAAGGCGGACACGCGATAACGCCGCCGATTCGCTTCACCGGCGGCGAGCTTCGGATCAACTTCTCCACGTCGGCCGTCGGCTGGATCAAAGTCGAATTACAGGACGCCGGCGGAAAGCCGATCCCCGGATTCTCCCTGGCCGAGTGCCCGCTGATCTACGGGGACAAGCTGGATGCCCCGGTCGCATGGAAGGGAGACCCCGACCTCGCGGCCCGGTCGGGGAAGCCCGTCCGCCTGCGCTTCGCGTTGAGCGACGCCGACCTCTACGCGTTTCGGTTCGCGACCGGCAAGCCGAAACCCTGAAGCATTGCTCTCTCGCGTTGTCGTACCCGGGGCTCCGGATTTGTGCCGTGCGGATATGCCGTGCGCATACCTGGATCAAGCGCACACCGGTCCTGCCCAATCAGCTTTCGGGC
>CAZKCX010000942.1:0-1770 GCA_964550865.1 uncultured Planctomycetales bacterium | reverse complement strand
GGTGGGCCACCCATCGGCTGGACGCCCATCGAATGCGTTGCGACAGAACACTAGGTTCCATGCCGGTCGGGAATCCGTCATTCGACGACCAGTGAGGATACGGGCATGAACATACGAAAGACGCAAGAACGTATGACGCGACGGACGGTGTTGAAGCGGGGCCTCGCCGGGGCGGCCGGCGTGGCGATGCTCGATCCGCGCGTCGCGATCGCCACACCCGCCAAGAAGCCGGCGCCGGCCAAGGCGGTGATTCAGATCTGGATGTGGGGCGGCCCGGCGCATACCGACACGTTCGACCCGAAGCCGAATGCGGGCCGGGACTACACGGGCCCGCTCGACAAGGACATCCCGACCAACGTCGACGGCATCCGAATCGGCCAATCCTTGCCGATGCTGGCCAAGCAGGCCGACAAGTACGCCATTATCCGCAGCATGACGCACGGCGTGAACGCACACGAGACCGCCTCGTACATCGTGCAGACGGGTCGCGCGCCCGGCCGGTTGGTGTTTCCGTCCGTCGGCGCGGTGGTCTCGGTCTTCAAGGGCTACGACCGGGGTTACGAAGGATTGGTCCCGCCCTACATCGTCTTGACGCAAAGCCAGGGGCGCTTCTCCGAGGCAGGCTTCCTAGGGCAGAAGTACAAGCCCTTCGCCACGGGGAGCGATCCCAATCAGAAGCGCTTCGTGGTGGAGGGGATCGTCGCGCAGGGCATCTCCGACGAGCGACAGAAGGCACGACGCGATTTGCTTCGCCGGCTCGACTCGCTCGGCAGGGCCATGCCCGACGACCCGCGCTTCAAGCGACTCGACACCTGCGAGGCCAAGGCCTACGAGATGATGTTCGGCAAGGCGCGTGAGCTGTTCGACCTCGCGAAGGAGAAGGACGAGGTCCGCGAGGCGTACGGCCGAAACACCTTCGGCCAGTCGTGCCTGATGGCCCGCCGCCTCGTCGAGCACGGCGTGCCCTACGTCACCATCAACTACAAAGGGTGGGACACCCACAAGCAGCACTTCCAAACGATGCAGCGCAAGCTCCCGGAGATGGACCGCGGGATGGCCACCTTGCTGCAAGACCTCGCCGACCGAGGCCTGCTCGACAGCACGATCGTCTGGTGGGGCGGGGAGTTCGGGCGCGGGCCGAAGGTCCAATGGAATCCGCCGTGGAACGGCGGCCGGTCGCACTACGGCAAGTGCTTCTCCCACGTTCTCGCGGGCGGGGGATTCCAGGGCGGGCATGTCGTGGGGGCCTCGGACGAAAAGGGCGAGAACGTGGCGGAGCGCCCGGTGCATCCGCGCGTGCTGATCCGCAGCATGTACACCTTGGTGGGCATTGACCCCGACGGGCCGTTGCCGAATGCCAGGGGTGTGGACGCCGAGGTGCTGCCGGCGGCGAAGGACGATGGACAGGGAGGGCTCCTCGCGGAGATCCTCTGAACCGAGGAGAGGGACCATGACCGCATCCATGCGGGTGATGCTGATGCTGATGCTGGTGGCGGTCGGTGCCGTTGCGGCGCCGAGCCCGGCGGCCGAGCGCTCGCCCCATATCGGATACGTCTATCCGGCAGGGGGACAGCAAGGCTCGACGTTCGAGATCTGGGTGGGCGGCCAGTTTCTCTACGGCGCCGAGGAGGCGCACGTCTCGGGTCGAGGCGTGCGGGCGACGGTGATTCAGCACTACAGGCCCCTCTTCAACATCAACAAGGAGCAGCGCGAGGAAATCCGCAGACGAATGAAGGCCGCGCGTGACAAGCGGCTGGCGGAGAAGGTCGA
>CAZKCX010000941.1:0-1787 GCA_964550865.1 uncultured Planctomycetales bacterium | reverse complement strand
GGCCCCAATTCGAGCAGCCGCGGAACGATCCGGGCCCCCGCGATGGGCTCGATGCCCCGCTCGGGGATGCCCGCGCGGACCGCTTGCAGAATGTCCCGGACATAGCCGTTGGTGAGCAGCGGATCGGTCGTGCGGACGCAGATCTGCGCGTACCAGCTCTGTTGCGGCTCCGGATTCAGACTGAGATACCATCGCGAACCGCCCTGGCCGACGCTCGTCCGCATCGCGCGGAGACGGTGGACCCCGTCGCCTTCGGACGCGCGCCGGGGCCGACCGTCGGCGTCGCGCGCCGGGCTCAGCTTCCGCAGCACATCCTCCACGCGCCGGGCGATACGATCGGTCTGCTCGATGCTCGATCCCTCCGGAAGCCAGACGTCCAACGCGAACTGCTCCCGCAGGTCCGACGGAAAGAACTCCGTGCCGATGGGCAGCGACGACGCGCCCACGAGCATCAGCACCGCGACGAGGACCACGACGTACTTCCCGCGGAGACAGCCCTTGCAGAGCGTGATGTAGCCATCCCGGATCGTCGAGCCGCGATGCGCCTGCGCCGCCGGACGTTTCCGTCGAACGAGCTGGAACAGCTTGACCAGCGGGGAGGCGGACGTGGCGGGATCCTTGCCCGGTCGGATCAGCCAGTAGGCCATCAGCGTCACGAACGTCATCGCCGACAGCCAGCTCACGAGCAGCGTGGTCGAGACCGTCACCGGCAGGCTGTAGACAAACTCGCGTTTCGCGCCCTCGATGGCGATCAGGAAGGGCAGGAACGCGGAGACCGTCGTTAAGGTCGCGAAGAGCACGGGGAACATGATCTGCCGCGTGCCCTCGACCGCCGCGCGGTAGCGTGAGTACCCCTCGTGCTGCAGGCGGTGGCACTGGTCGCTGACCTCGATGGCGTTGTCGACGAGCATGCCCAGGGCGATGATCAGGCTGGCGATCGAGATCTGCTCCAACTGCACGTCGAAGATCCGTACGATGCCGATCGACGACAGCACGACCACCGGAATGCTCATCGCCATGACGAAGGCGATCCGCCCGCCGATCATCAGATAGGCCACGCCCACCACCACGATGATGGCCTGCACCACGTTCCACACGAACGTGTCGATCTTGGCCTCGACGTTGCCGGGCCGATCGGAGATGACGGCCACCTCGATGTCCGGCGGCAGGACCTTCTCGATCTCCTTCAGCTCGCCGAGCCGATGCTTGACCGTTTCGCCGAGCACGGTGACGTTCGCGCCGTCCTTCATGGTGAAGCCCAGCATGATACACGGCGCGCTGGTCTCGGGGTCTCCGTACCGCGTGATGACCCGGGGCGGGTCCTCGTAGTCGCGATGGACGGTGAGTCCGAGGTCCGTCAGACGGACCACCGTGTTCAGATGCTTGGGACGGACCACCACGCGATTGAGCTGCTGCACGGCATCCAGCTCGCCCGTCGGCTTCACGGAAAACCGCCCGTACGGCGTATCGATCGTACCGCCGGGCGCTACGATATTGCGCGCCTGCAGCAGGGTGCGCAGGTCGTTCACCGTCAGGGCCAGCTGGCTCCAGGTGCCGATGTCCGTCTCGAGATAGATGGCCTCGTTCCGCACGCCGTACAGGTCCACCCGGGCGACCGCCGGGATCAGCTTCAGCTCGTCCTGCAGGCGTTCGGCGATGATCTCCAGCTCGCGATAGGTGTAGACGTATCCGGCGGGGTCGTTCGGTTCGCGCGGCTGCTGGTAGATCGCCAGGAGCATGACGGCCGTGTCGCCGAACTCGTCGTTGACGTACGGCTCGGAGGCCCC
>CAZKCX010000940.1:0-1790 GCA_964550865.1 uncultured Planctomycetales bacterium | reverse complement strand
TCGAAACGATAGGAGTAGGCCTCGGCCCGTCGCTGGGCCAGCCAGGCGCGAGCGGCCTTTCGGATGCGCGCTTGCTTGGCGGGCGTGACCTTCTCCTCGGGCTCGGCGTGCTCGTCGGCGGTGAGGGTCTTGACCTCGACGAAGGCGATGGTCTTGCCGGTCAGGGCGATCAGATCGATCTCACCGGCCGGGCAGGAGAAATTCGCGGCCAGGATGCGATATCCCTGGCGCTTGAGATAGCGCCTGGCCAGTTTCTCCCCCTTGCGGCCAATTCGCTTTCGGTCGAGCACCGCGGTGTCCGCATGCTATTCTTCGGCCGACGCTTCCGTTGACGCGGGGGTTGAAGCTTCGTCCTGCGCAGCCGACTTCTTTGGTGTCGTTTTCGTCTCGCCTCTGGCTTTCGGCGTGACCGTTCGGCGGTCCCGTAGACGGCGGGCCTTGCCGACACGGTCGCGCAGGTAGTAGAGCTTGGACCGCCGCGTCTTCCCGGATCGCACGACCTCGACGTCCACGATCTTGGGCGTTTCCACGGGGAAGATGCGTTCGACGCCTTCGTTGTTCACGATCCGTCGGACGGTGAACGTGCCCTGGGTGCCGGTACCACGTCGCGCGATGACGACGCCCGTAAACGGCTGGACGCGTTCCTTATCGCCTTCGACGATCCGTTGGTGCACGGTCACCGTATCCCCCACGCGGATGTACAGCGGGTTCTTCCGCTGGAAGGGCTGCTCCACCGAGTTCAGTAGCTCTTGTTTCATCGCCGTTACTCCTCTGAGTCGCCCAGCAGATCGGGGCGACGCTTTCGGGTTCGTTCCAGCGCCTGCTGCCTTCGCCATTGCTCCACGCGGGCGTGGTCGCCGGAAAGCAAGACGTCCGGCACGGTCATACCTCGGAATTCGCGGGGTCGGGTGTATTGCGGATACTCCAGCAACCCCTGGGCGAACGAATCGTCGCCCGAAGCGCCCTCTCCGCCGAGCGCCCCGGGCAGCAGTCGAACGATCGCGTCCACCATGACCATCGCGGCCGCTTCGCCGCCCGTCAGGACATAATCCCCCACCGAGATCTCCCGGGGCTTCAGGCCGAGGCGGATGCGTTCGTCGAAGCCCTCGTAGTGGCCGCAAATCAGCAACAGCCGTTCGTGGTCGGCCAGCTCTTCGGCGACGTCCTGCCGGAACGTCTCGCCTTGCGGCGTGAGCAGGACTCGCGTGGCCGGCGTCGGGCACTGGGCCTCGACGCATTCGACGGCCTCGAAGACGGGTCCGCACATCATGACCATGCCCGGCCCACCGCCGAAGGGCTTGTCGTCGACGCTGCGGTGCCGATCGTTCGTGAAGTCACGAATGTTCGTGCAGACGACGTCGACCAAGCCGGCCGAACGGGCCCGTTGGATGATGCTGGCCGAAAAGAACGGCTCGCATACCTCGGGAAACAGCGTTAGGACATCGATCCGCATAGACCGGACCGCCCGGGCCGTTCGAACACCTTGCGGGCGCGCCCGGCCGCTACTTGACGGACACGCCGCTCTTCTTGAGCAGGCTCTTGACCGTCTCGGTCGGCAGGGCGCCCTGGCTCAGCCAGTACTCGACGCGTTCGGTATTGATGCGAACCTGCTTGGCCTCGTCCTTCTCGACCGGGTCGTAGATGCCCAGCTCCTCGATCACCTTGCCGTCGCGCTGCGAACGACTGTCGAACGCGCTGAGGCGAAAGAAGGGCCTGTGCCTGCGACCCATGCGTTTGAGCCGTAACCTGACTGCCACGTTTCGCTCCTCTGAAGGTCTCGGCGAACCCCG
>CAZKCX010000939.1:0-1792 GCA_964550865.1 uncultured Planctomycetales bacterium | reverse complement strand
AATACCTAACATATACCAAACTTAGCAACCGGAGTCAAGCAGAGACTCAGTCTTCGGCTTTCTCGCCGGAGCGATCAACTTCTTTACCGGCCTCGACCACGGCAGCGGCCGGAACTACATGCGCCTCGGCACCGAGGAATACCGCGCGCCCGGGGGCTTCTACTCCACGGACGCCTTCACGGACTACGCCATTCGCTTCGTGAATGAGGCGAGCAAGGCCGATAAGCCGTTTTTCCTCTACCTCGCGCATAACGCGCCGCACTTCCCGTTGCAGGCCCCTGCCGAAACCATCGAGCGATACCGCGGTCGCTACGCCATGGGATGGGACAAGCTCCGCGAGCAGCGATACCGCCGCATGCGCGAGATGGGCATCCTCAAGAAGGGATGGGGGCTTTCGCCGCGCGACCCGCTCGCGCCTGCGTGGGACACGCTCACCCCCGAGCAGCAGCGCGAGGAGCAGTTCCTCATGGCGGTCTATGCGGCCATGATCACACGGATGGACGAGCAGATCGGTCGACTGGTGAACCACCTGAAGACGCTCGGCAAGCTGGACAATACGCTGATCCTGTTCCTCTCGGACAACGGCGGCTGTCCGTTCGACCAGGGCCGAACGCCCGATCGCCCGCCCGGTCCGGCCGACTCGTCGCGGAGCTACGACACCGAATGGGCCCAGGCCTCGAACACGCCGTTCCGCCTGTACAAGCAGTGGAGCCACGAGGGCGGCATCAGCACGCCGATGATCGTCCGATGGCCGGGCGTCGTGAAACCCGGGCGAACCACGCGGGCCCCCGCCCACCTGATCGACGTCATGCCGACGCTCGTCGAGCTCGCCGGCGCGACGTATCCCAAGCAATACGATGGCCGTACCGTGCTGGCCATGGAAGGCCGAAGCCTCATGCCGATCCTTCGCGGCCAGGACAACTGGCAGCGCGGGCCCATGTATTGGGAATACCGCGGTAGCCGGGCCGTCCGGGACGGCAAGTGGAAGCTCGTGGCCGAGCGCGGCAAAGACTGGGAACTCTACGACATCCACGCCGACCGCAGCGAGCTACACGATCGGATCGATCGGCATCCCGAGCAGGCCAAGAAGATGGCGGCCGCGTACGACCAGTGGGCCAAGCGCGTCGGCGCCAGGCCCAACCAGCAGGCGCGGGAGATGCCCGTCAACACGCAAGACCGCTACCTCTACGAGGAGGAGAAGATCCAAGCCGCCAAGCAGAAGAAGAAGTAGCGAGCGGCAAACTCGATCAGCGTACGCAAAGCGTGAAGGTCGGCACAGACTCCACGGCCCACTACCGCTTCTGAACGCGGGGGTCGCCGGCCTCGTCGGTCTTCGGCGGCGCTTGCGGGCCGGCGACGGGAAGCTTGGTCAGTCTCGCGAATCGTTCCGCGCTCACGCGGGTCCCCGGCCGGAAGGCATCGCTCGCCGCGTAGTCGCGAAGGCACGCACGCAAGTACTCCGCCCCGGGATCCGAGCGAGGCAGCTTGAGCGAGCACACCAGCAATCGGCCCTTGCCGACACGCCACTCGAAGACCCCTGCCTGCTTGCGGATCCGCTTGTACGTATTGACCACCTCGACGATCGGATCAAACAGCTCGGGCATCGCGTTGAACTGCACGGCCGCCCCACCGTTGAGCATCGGGGCGAACTGCCAGGAGCAGAACCCGTCGTGTGGGAAGCGCCGCATGAGGGGATGATCCTCGATCACTGTCGCAAGGTTCCCCTCCGGCCGGCCGGCGATGGCCATCTGAAAGCTCGTGCCCCGCGCCGGCAGCGGCTTATGTCCGAGCA
>CAZKCX010000938.1:0-1794 GCA_964550865.1 uncultured Planctomycetales bacterium | reverse complement strand
CCAGGAGAGCTTCGGCCCGGCCGTGGAGCGCCTCCTCGATCTCGGCGTCGAGCTCGCCCAGATCCGCTTCGCGTACAACCCTTCGGTCCGGTACGCGAACGTCTATCTGACGCCCGATCGACCTCCCGTATGGATCGAGTGGATCACCGCCGCCGGGAAGTCAACCGTCATGAGCGGCGAAGCAGTACTGGACCTCGGTGCCGCCGTGAAGCAGCTCGTGAACCTGGACCGCGACCGACACGCGCCTCAGTCGGCCGGGATGCGTGAGGCGAATGCGTACTCGCCTGATCCGACGAGCACCTTCGCGAGGCCGTCTTCGTAGCGGACGCCCTTGATCCCCTTGGCCTGTCTCAGCGGGCTTCCGCCCTCCTTCACGTCCTCGATGCGCCGCGCGGGCAGCACCACCGTCGCCGTGGTGTTCGCGGGCACCGTGACGCGGAGCGTCAGCTCGTCGCCCTCGCGCTGCCAGTAGCTCCGGATCGTCCCGTGAATCGAACGGTACTCGGCGCGCACGAACGTCAGGTCGCCCACCACGCCGGGACGAACGAAGAAGTGCTTGAAGCCCGGCGCCGCCTCATCGTACTGAATGCCGCCGAGGCCCTGGATGAACCACGCCCCGATCGAGATGAGCGTGTTGTGGATGTGCGAATGGACGCCGTCCCACTGCTCCCAGATCGTCGTGGCCCCCTCCTTGAGCATGTGCCCCCAGCTCGGGTAGGTGTCCTTGCCGGCCATCTCGTAGGCCAGGTCGTTCCGACCCTTTTCGGTCAGCAGCTTGAGCATGTAGTACGTGCCGTGCATGCCCGTGTTCAGGTGACCCTTTCGTGTGACGCGAATGGCCTTCTCCAGCTTCTCCATCACGCGCCCGCGAAGCTCGTCCGGGACGATGTCGAACAGGAGCGGCATGGCGAGATAGGTTTGCTCTGCGTTGGCGTACGTTGCGTTGTCCTCGTTGAGGAACCGCTCGTGGGCGATCCGTGCCAGCTCGTCCGCACGCTTCTCGTAGGCGCGCGCCTCGTCTTGCTTGCCGAGGACGGTCGCCGCCTTCGCGGCCAGCCGGAGGTTGTAGACCATGTAGCAATTGTTGAAGAAGAGCGTCGAACGATCGTCGACGCGGTTGTTGCCCTGGTCGCGGCCGGGCGGCACCCAATCGCCCAGGAAGTTCCACTTCGGCGTCGGGCAGCCGATGCCGACGTAGTGCCGGAGCAGACCGTCCTTGACCTTGGTCTCGAGGAATGCGAGCCACTTGCGCATCGCCGGGTA
The DNA here is from genome assembly GCA_964550865.1 of uncultured Planctomycetales bacterium. GTDB lineage: Bacteria > Planctomycetota > Phycisphaerae > UBA1845 > JAFGLZ01 > JAFGLZ01. The sequence continues at coordinate 531 of CAZKCX010000938.1, read as the reverse complement.
GGTCTGCTCGAGGATCCGCTTGTCGCCATACTGCACGTAGACCTGCCACGGCAAGGCGACGATGATCCCTCCCCACGCCGGGCCACCGCCGGCCGGTCCGGGATGCGGCGAGGTGTGCGGGAGATCACCGCTCGGTGCCTGATCCGCCCGCCAATCGGCCAGCCACTTCGTGAAGAACGCGCCGAGGTCGAAGTTCATGAGCCCCGTTTCGAGCGACGCGCCGGAATCGCCGCCGTAGCCGAGGCGTTCGCGCGTCGGGCAGTCGACGACGTAGCCGCCCAGACTCAGGCAGCGGTACGTCCATACCGTGGTCTCGTAGATCCGATTCAGCAGATCGTTGGAGCACTCGAACGCGGCCGCAGGGGGGTATCCGGTGTGAATCAGGTAGCCCTTGATGCCGTCCAGGTCGGGCCTGGTCTTCAACCCCGCGATCTTGACCCATCGGAAGGCGTGGTAGTTGAAGCGGCTACGGAAGCGCTCCTCGTCCTTGCCCCGCATGATGTACTCGTCGCGCTGGCGATACGTCTGGAG
>CAZKCX010000937.1:0-1795 GCA_964550865.1 uncultured Planctomycetales bacterium | reverse complement strand
CGGTCATGCATGCCGACCTTGGCGAGCGCCTCGTACAGGTAGTACCGTTGCCAGGTGGTCATGGGGTTGCCGGTCCCGTCGGCAAGCCGCTGCCTGGCGGCGGAGACGGCCTGTTCGTCGTCGGCCACGCCCCCGAAGATGGCCAGGGCGTTGACCTGCCGGTGGAGGCCGAAGTCTCCCTGCTCGGAACGCCAGTAGTTCGAGATCGCCGCATCCCGCACACGCCCCGCGAGCTCCATGAAGCGCACGGCGTTGGTCGGATCACCGTAGATCCCGAGCAGCATGGATCCCTCGCGCAACGCCCGGGCCAGGAGCATCTGCGTACCCGCCACCTGCCCGTTCTGCTCCTCGGTATGGATCGGGGCGTGATCGATGAAGGGAGAGGAGCCTTTGTAGAAGCCCCCTTCCGTCATGCCCTCGATCGATTCCAGCAAGGAAAGGAGATTCTCTTGCTGGTCCGACGGGAATGTCCGGTCTCCCGTGAAGAGGAGGTAATCGTACAGGCCGGACACCCAGAACATGGAATAGGCGTCGATGCCGTTGATCGGACGCTCCGGTGGGCCGTGCCATCGAAGCCACTCGAGCGTTCGACGCGGCAGCTCCACATCGCCGAAGGCGTAGTAGATGCCGAGGTGCTCTACGTGGGCGTCGCCCATCCAAGGCAGCTGGTCGCGTTTGATGCCGTCCCAGACGTAGTCCTGCATGCAGGCGTGGAGCGTGTACGCCGATACGTCCCAGATTCGCGTAAGCAACTCGTCGCTGCACCGAAACGAGCCACGAAAGTCGACCGGATAGTAGATCGTCTCCGCGACGAGGCGTCGTACGTGGATGGGGCGGTCCGCCGAGACGAAGACCAGGCGCGCGTAGCGCATTCCGGTCACTTCGGTCACGGCGGTAGTCGTTCCCTCGAAACGAAGGACCTGACAGAAGGCGGTGTCGTACTGGTCGACGGCCTGCGGCGTTTCGTCGGTGATGACGGCAATCAGAGCCGTGACCGGCTCGGCCAGCTCGATGCGAAGCCGCGCGTTCAGCTCCAGGCCGAAATCGACCAGGACGGTCGGCCGCCCCCTGCGATGCTCGGCGAGCCACTTCAGTTGTGAACGGTTTTCGTATTCGCGACGGAGATGGGAGTACTCCCAGCCGCTGACGAGATCCGTGCGCGGCGGCTCGACGGCTTCGGAGTCGGCCACTCGGACCGTCGCGGCGGTGTCGTCGTCGGCCAGCATGGAGTCCGCTCGATCGATGCTCCCTTCGCCGGCGTCCGCGGAGAGGATCTCTTTGCTCGTCATCGGGAGCAGCCGGAGGTCGCCGAAGCTCCCGCGGTAGAGATCGTCCGGACCGCCGGAGGGGAATCCCCAGGGCTCGCTGCCCAGTCTGCCGACCGTCACCACGCCGCCGGCGTGATCGGTCCCTACCTGTGCGGACCACTCCTCATCGCTCACGATCCGTTGGATTCCGTCGTCGCGTTCCACGTCGAGCACGACAAGCAGGCTATGCGGGCCGTTCTCGGAAGGCGTCACCTCGATCTCGATGCTGTTCACACCTTGTCGGATCACGTCGGCGAGATCGAATTCGTGCAGCCTCCTGGCGAGGGGATTGTTCTCTACACTCCCGTATGTCTCTCCGTTGACCCGAACGGTGAAGTCCCCGTCGGCGGCGGCCCAGAGCGTGGAGGATTGGGAGGGTAGCGGGCTCTGAAAGGAATAGCTCAAAACGACCGATCCTTGCCAGATCGACTGAGCCGACCAGATCCGTAGCGGCATACGAACCGACTCAGCCAATGCCTCGGACGGTT
>CAZKCX010000936.1:0-1808 GCA_964550865.1 uncultured Planctomycetales bacterium | reverse complement strand
ATATTGGTCGAGGCCTTTTCCCCCACGCTCAAACGACGCGGCACCGGTCCCAAGGAGAGGTACGACCTCGAGTGGAATCTCGAGCAGGCGGTGACGGCCCTGGCCAAGTGACGTCGAGCCGCTGTCTTGTACAATAGGGGAAACCGATCGGCGAGCGATGTGGGTCCGGAAGGATACCTGACCGTAGGAGGAGATCATGACGAAGTTGTTTCGATGCATACGAGTGATGGGGATCGCGACGGGGGTTGCACTCGCTCTTTCCACGTTCGCGGCGGCCGCCGAGCCGGAGAGCTTCAGCGTCGTCCTGTTGCCCGACACGCAGTACTACTCGGAGAAGGCGAGTTGCCATGCGACCTACGGCGCGCAGACCCGTTGGATTCGCGAGCGCGCCGAGGCGGACAATATCCGCTTCGTGATCCACCTGGGCGATCTCGTCAATACGGCCGAGAGAGAGTACCAGTGGAAGATCGCCGACGCGGCGCACAAGGTCCTCGACGGCGTCGTGCCGTACAGCGTGGTCCCCGGCAACCACGACATGGACCATGCGGGCGGCAAGTTGACGCGTTCGACGAAGTTCTACGACGAGTACTTCCCGCCTTCGCGATTCAAGAAGCATCCGTGGTACGGCGGCTGCAAGGACGGTCGCAACACAAACAACTACTGTTTCTTCGAGGGTGGCGGGATGAAGTTCATGGTGCTCAGCCTGGAGTTCGCACCGTCCGACGAGGCCGTTGCATGGGCGTCGAAGATCGTCAAGGCCCACCCGAACCATCACGTGATCGTCGCGACGCACTACTACTTGCGCGACGACGACGAAGGCCGGGGCAACAGGACGCCCAGACCCTATGATCTGGACGGGTGCAACGGCGAGGAGCTGTGGAACAAGTTCGTGCGGAGGCACCCGAACATCTTCATGGTGGTCTGCGGGCACATCGCGGGCGTCGACCATCAGACCAGCGTGAACGATGCCGGCGGCAAGGTGCATGAGATCCTGTGCGATTACCAGGTGAACGACAAGGCAGGGGGAAACGGCTGGCTGCAGACGCTTCGCTTCGTGCCCGCCGAGAAGAAGATCTACGTCCGGGCCTACTCACCGACGCTGAAGAAGACCAAACAAGGGGAGAACCACACCTACACGTTGGAGTGGAACCTTTCCACGCTCAGGGCGAAGAAAGCGGGCTGAGCGCCCGATGTGCCCCAGCCGCCCTCGGCTGGGCACGTCCGATGTGGCCCAGGCGCCCTCGGCTGGGCACGCCCGATGTGGCCCAGCCACCTTCGGCTGGGCATGCCCGATGTGGCCCAGCCGCCTTCGGCTGGGCACTTTGATGGCTCACGGCCGGGCTTGTCACGGCGAAGCGTAGCGAAGCCTGGAGGCGGCCGTGCCACATGGTCCGATCTATGTTGCGGGCAGCTTGGCCCGGCAAGCCCCTTGCCGGCAGGATTGGGCTGTCCTTGCGAGGAAAGAAAGCCGGAACGGATCGGCGAGATCCGCTCCGGCTCTTCGGGTTCAACCCCACCCCTAAGCGCTCGCCAGGGGCGGGGGGATGGACGACCGTTCGACGTGGCCTGGAGCAGGTGGTAGGCCCTCGCCGAAAGCCGCCCTGCGGACTGGGTTACCGTTTCGACCGGCGCAAGTCCAACTCGTGGAAACGCTTCTCGCTGCCGTGGTCCGTACCGACTTGCACGACCGTAACGCCGTTTCCGTCTCGCCTTCCTACCTAGATACGCAACCCATCACTACTTCTTCTCTCGAAACCTTGACGCCCCCCTCAGAACGGGGGCGTCACCGACTCGGAGCCAACTGGGGA
>CAZKCX010000935.1:0-1817 GCA_964550865.1 uncultured Planctomycetales bacterium | reverse complement strand
GACACCGAGAAGCGGGTGATGGAGGTCCAGCCTCCGTATCATCACTACGGCTATCGCAAGGGGCAATGGTACTACGCGTACAACCTTCTGGCCGAGATCGACACACCGGGCGAATGGTACCTGGACCGCGAATCCGGCGTGCTCTACTTTTGGCCGCCGTCACCGATCGCAACCGGCAAAGCCATCGTGACCGTCCAGCCGTCGTTTCTGAGCTTGAAGGACGTTTCGGACCTCAGTGTGCGAGGCCTCGTGGTGGAGGCCGTCCGCGGAACCGCCATCCACATCTCCGGCGGAAGCCGGAACCGGGTCGTCGGCTGCACGATTCGCAATGTGGGCGGGGGCGCGGTCAGCGTCTCCGGCGGACACGAACACGGCGTGATCGGGTGTGACATGCACGGCATGGCTCGCGGCGGCATCAGTCTCCGCGGCGGGGACCGCAAAACGCTGACGCCCGCCGGGCATTTCGCCGAAAGCAACCACATCCACCACTACGGCCGCGTGCACCGCATGTACCAGAAGGCGGTCTCGCTCTCGGGTGTGGGCAACCGCGCGTCGCACAACCTCATCCACAACGCCCCGCACATGGCGATCGGCTTCAGCGGGAACGATCACCGGATCGAGCTCAACGAGATCCACAGCGTGTGCCTGGAATCCAACGACGCCGGCGCGATCTACTCCGGCCGCGACTGGACGATGCGCGGCACGGTCATCCGGTACAACTTCTTCCACCACATCAGCGGGTTCGAGGGGCGCGGCTGCGTGGGCGTCTATCTGGACGACATGTTCTGTGGCACGACGGTATACGGAAACCTCTTCTATCGCGTCAGCCGCGCGGCGATGATCGGCGGCGGGCGCGACAACGTCGTCGAGAACAACCTGTTCATCGATTGTGTGCCCAGCCTGCACATCGACAACCGCGCCCAGGGATGGGCCAACGACCACGTCAACACGACGATGAAGAAGCGGCTCGAGGCCATGCCCTACAAACAGCCGCCGTGGAGCCTGCGGTACGTCGACCTCGTGAAGATCTGGGAGGACGAGCCGGCCGCGCCGAAGGGCAACCTCGTCATCCGCAACGTCAGCATCGGCGGCAAGTGGGACGGCGTGCACGGGGGCGCGAGGAAGTACCAGACGATCCACGACAACCTGGTCGACGTCGATCCGCGGTTCGCCACGCCGGAGCGATTCCGCGGCCACGGGACGCCCCGGCCGGCGGACTTCGCGCTCCGTGACGATTCTCCGGCCTTCAGCGTCGGGTTCGAGCGGCTTCCGCTGGATCGCATGGGGCTGCAGGCCGATCCGGCGCGGGCGGATTGGCCGCCCCTGCACGAGGTCCGCTGGACGGCGCGACCGAAGTGAAGGACCACCGCCACGAGGACGGTGGCGTCGGATGGACAGGAATCGGTCCTTTTCAAAGGCCCGTCGCGATAAGAATGGCGATGCGGATGTGGCGTTGTGTAAATCCAGGACTCAGAGCCGGTCTGTCCTCAGGCCGGTCTATGTTCGTTGTTGAGGACGACGGACCGACTCGAGGACGGCCGAGTTCGGCAGTAGCACGCCGCGAGCGGCACCTACCGATTGGATGACGATGGATCGGTCATGCGTGGGGCGGTCGTCGTCACCCCATCGCAGGCCAATCCGCTCCGGAGGCGAACGCATGAGACCACCGACGGCACGCAACACAGTCTTGATCCTGGGCGCGAGCTGCATGACCGCGATGATGAGTTATCTCGCCGTCGCGAAAGAAGCTGCCGCCGCACCGGAGAAGATCGTCTTCGTGGCCGGTCCGCCGAGTCACGGATACGGCGCGCACGAGC
>CAZKCX010000934.1:0-1818 GCA_964550865.1 uncultured Planctomycetales bacterium | reverse complement strand
CTGCACTTTCGACGCCCACACGGGATCCCGCTGGAGGCTCCGGCTGGGGGTTGATCATGTTCTGGCCGAGCTCTCCGACTACGCCAAGGTCCTGCAGCGTTTCCGGATTGCACTCAGCGGGCAGCGTCGTGCAGCCCTCGAAGCCAGCGGGGGTGGCAATGACCAGCGGCGTGACGGTGAGCCAAGCGGCCAACGTCTTGACAATGCTCTGGAACATGTCGTGTCCTCCTCGTTGCGATAGCGGTTTGGCCTACGCGTGTTTCCTTCGAAGAGCATGAGCCTGCACCCGGCGTGCCAAACGGCGAAGAACGTGGCCAAACGCAGCCAATGGGCAAGGGGGAGGGCCTTTCGCCCCCATCACGTCACAACGTCGTGGGCTCTTGCCCAGCGGGTAGGGGCACTGGACGGGTAGTACTCCCCACAATCCCCAGCCACCCACCGTCACAGTCGGAGGCTCCGCGCAGGCGAGGGCATCCGCGTTTACCGTCGATGCTTGCATCCAAGGACGGGATCGACGAAAACCTGCCTCCGGCCGCGCGGTGTTGCCGGCCGAGGGATATCATCGTCGTAGGAGTGCCTCATGGCCGTCTTGTGTAAGCTAGCGGACCCGAAGGGGTATGTTGTTTCGGATTGGGATCTTCTGGCCGACCCGATCGGACGCGACTACTGGATCGGACACTTCACGCACCACACGGAGACGATGCTCGCGCTCGCGCGCGAGCAAGGGATTCCTCAAGAAGCTATGGACGGATTCCGGCAGGACCTTCTGGCCGAACTCGACTTTCTTCGTGCCGACCCGGCGTACCGGGGGCAACTGACGGTCCTGGACTTCGACAAGTGCAGGGAGCGACTCCTCCGCAAGCACGGCATTGCCGATCCCTATGCGATGGTGAAGCAGCGGGAGAACGATGCCGCGATTCCGTTGTTCAGCGAGGTGCTCGAGGAGCTGGACGCCATGGCGGAGGCCGAGCGGATCGAGGCGCTCATCCGCGGCATCTTTGCGGGGAACATCTTCGATCTCGGCTCGATGGCCACGATCGCGGACTATCACGAGCGGGGGATGGACTTCCACGCGACGCGAGAACGGCAGCCGGACCGTCCCTGGCTCGTCGACGACTTCGACGCGCTTCGCGATCGGCTGCTCGCCGGCCCGGCGTATCGGCAGGTCCTCTTCTTCGTGGACAACGCCGGAGCGGATCTGATCCTGGGTTGTGTGCCGTTGGCGCGGCATCTGGCGCGGTCGGGCTCGCGGGTGATGCTTGCGGCCAACAGTACGCCTTCGTTGAACGACATCACCTGGGACGAGCTGAACGACGTGCTCGCGCGAGTTGCGGCGCTTGATGCCGCACTGGCGGCCTACCTCGAGGCGGACCGCATCGCGACGGTCCCGAGCGGCTGCGGTGCTCCCCTGATTGACCTGACGGACGTGAGCGAGGCGTGCGACGAGGCCGCCCGTAACGCCGACCTCATCATTCTGGAGGGCATGGGGCGATCCGTGGAGAGCAACTACCACGTCCGGTTCACCTGCGATGTGCTCAAGGTTGCGCTACTGAAGGACAAGATGGTGGCGGAGCGATTGGGCGGATCGCTCTATGACCAGATCTGCAAGTTCGAGCGTGCGTAGCACCGCGCGATGTGGGTGCCCCTGTTCGATCGCGCCGAGACGCCGTCGCCCGCGAGCGCGCGATGCCGGGCAGGCGGGACGATGCCGTTCGAGGAGTAGTCTGCCGGAGGAAGTCTGCGAACGAGTCGCGGTTTCGTCGAGGGGAATGAGTCCGGTCACGCTTCCGCGGGAGTGGTTCCGGCGTGATGGAGCTT
>CAZKCX010000933.1:0-1820 GCA_964550865.1 uncultured Planctomycetales bacterium | reverse complement strand
TCCTGGCGGTCCAGTGCGCGGTCAAGCCTTTCCCCGTCCACCGCGCTGGCAGGATGCTTCCGTACCCCAGCCAAACTCAAGCACGCCTAGCCTCCCAATCCAAGGCAATTATAGCAATAGGATTTACCAACAAATCCAGAAGCAGCGGAAAAACTCCAGTGCTGCCTCAAGCCACCCCACTATCGGGTAGTATCCCAGCCTTCCAAGGCGGTATTCTCTAGATTACATGAGTGCGTCTTTCACTTCAAGCAAAATCTGGTACCATTCTTCTGAAGTAGGGCCACGGTATTCTCCGGACGGAGTTCTCAGTTCAGCCAATGTAGTGACTGCGCCCTCGCGCGCGAGTCGGTGGCTTGCCTGCTATCCGTTTTGCATGGGCTTGCGACGGGACACGTTGTGTACCTTCGTGAAAGGGCGTGAAGATGGATGTCGATAGTGCACACAGGACAATGATCCCCGTGGAGGTGCGGAAGACTCGTTCCAGATCTGCACCCACGGTAAGAAACCCCATGCCCGCCATAGTAGGCATGCAATTGCCGTAAACGGAGGAGTATGAAGACCTCGGATCCGGATCGATTCCGGGGCATCCGTTGTGCTTGGGCAGCAGACAGAATTAGGCGCCAGGGCATGCCTTGCTAGGCCACGGTCGACCCCGTTGCTTCTGCAACGAGTGAAGGACGTAATGATTCTCGAAGCCCAACTCCTGGCGGATCTCGCCGAGCCGTTCCGTCTGATGGTTCTCGCCGACTTGAGCGCCGCGTCGGGTCTCGAAACCTCAGCCCTCGGCCGAGGGCGTTCGTTCCGGGTCGACGTCGTCCTCGACGAGGCGGTGCCTGGGGAACACGAACCGGTCGACCGCCTCTCGACCCCGCCTTATCCGTTGAGGATCGCCTCCGCCTCCTGGCGGTAGGCGTCCATCACGAACGGGATACCGCTCACCTCGGCGCAGTCCTTCGTCAGGCTCATGAGATCGTTGCGGCTGATGGCCGGGAGGCTGAAACACCGGGCGCCGGCCATTAGTTGCTGCAGTCCGACGCGCAGCTTCTCGATGTAGGAGTAGAACCCGATCGCACCGAGCGGCAGATTCGGCATCTCCTTCTTGCCGACGATGTCCGCCACCTGCTCCCAGCAGATGAAGATCTCTTCGGGCACACTCCCGTACTGCGAGACCGTTCGCGGCAGCCCGCCGTTGTTGAGCCACACCGTGACGTTCTTGCCGACCATGCCCGGGATCATCAAGGCGCGGCCCATGCAGACCGACTTGCAGAACGGCGCGCCCAAGGCCAGCGCCTTGAAGATGTGATCCTCGGCGCTGAAGCCCCCACCGAACGCCAGATCAGGCACGCGAAGTCCCCGGTCGACAAGCTTCTGCGCGAACTCGGCCGCGGCCGAATGGAGGTAGAGACTCGGCATGCCCCATTCCTCCATCATCCGCCAAGGGCTCATGCCCGTGCCGCCGGGCGCGCCGTCGATCGTCAGCAGATCGATCTGCGCGTCGCTGCCCCACTTGAGCGCCATGGCCAGCTCGCGAAGCCCGTACGCGCCGGTCTTCAGCGTGATCCGCTTGAAGCCGAGCTTTCGCAATCGCGCACACTCGGCCAGGAAGGCCTCCTCGTCGATGAAGCCGAGGCGGCTATGCCGCTCGAACTGCTTGAGCGCGCCGTCCTTGAACGCCGCCTGGCTTACGGGATCCGACGGATCCGGCGTAACGATGTAGCCGCGCCGTTGCAGCTCCAGCGCGCGGTCCAAATCGCCGATCTTGATTTCGCCGCCGATGCACTTGGCGCCCTGGCCCCACTTCAGCTCGATCGTGTCGAGGC
>CAZKCX010000932.1:0-1824 GCA_964550865.1 uncultured Planctomycetales bacterium | reverse complement strand
ACTTCGACTACATCAACGCCGAGGTCATCCTGGAAGCGCTCCAGGTCGAGGACGGCCTGCTCGCCCTGCCGCACGGCACCACGTATCGCCTGCTGGTCCTGCCCGAGCTCGAGACGATGCGACCCGAGCTGCTGGCCAAGATTCATGATCTCGTCACAGCCGGGGCGACGGTGATGGGGCGTCCACCGACGCGCTCGCCGAGCCTCCAGGGCTACCCGAAGTGCGACAACGAGGTGAAACGGCTCGCCAAGAAGCTGTGGGGGACGCTGGATGTTGGCGAATCAGGTGAACGTCGCATCGGCAAGGGGCGTGTGGTTTGGGGCAAGGGCATCGAGGAGGTCTTCCGCGCCGATGGCCTCCCGCCCGATCTCGAAAGCGCCCCGTCGGTGCTGTGGACGCATCGGTCCACCAAGGACGCGGACGTCTACTTCGTCTCGAATCAGAAGCCGCAGGAGATCGTCGCGACGGTGACGTGCCGCATCGACGGCCGGGCACCCGAGCTGTGGCATCCGAACTCGGGTCGGATCGAGCGGCCGGTTGTCTACGAGGTCGGCAAGGGCACCGTCCGCCTCCCCATTCACCTGGGGCCGCACGGCTCGGTATTCATCGTGTTTCGAGGTGCGCCGGTGGATGCCGAGCGAATCGTCTCGGTGAGCCGAGACGGCAGGACGCTTGTCGATCTCCGGACCGGTGCGAAGCAAGACGCCCGGCGAATCCGGGACGCCTCGGGCGACGTGGCCGGCACCTTCACGATGGCGCTCTGGGCCAAGCCGACCGACACGACGACGCTGCCCAAGCAGAGCAACCAGGGCGTGCACGGCCATCACGAGCCGCGGAACGACGCCATCTACCCGCCGCACGGCGAGCGCTACGGCGACGCGACGCACGCCGGCTGCGGCATCGCCGTCGGCACGAACGGCGTGTGCGTCTTCGAGCACTCGAGCAACTACTTCTCGCCCCCGCTGGTGCATCCCGCGAAGATCACCGATTGGACGCATGTGGCCGTGGTGTATCGCGACGGCCGGCCGAGCCTCTATCTAAACGGCAAGCTCGTCCGCACCGGCCTGAAGAGCAATTACACGGTGCACCTCGGCGAGGGGAGCGGCGGCGGCGAGCCCTTCCGTGGACAGAAGCACGCTTGCCGACGGATCGGCCGGGCCCTCGATGACGCCGAGGTCGTCGCACTGATGCGTTCGATGCCTCGGCCCCGCACGCGTCCGGCGTCCGCCGCCGTCGAGGTCGTGCGCAGAAACGGCGACGATGTGGAGGTCCGTGCGTGGCAGGCCGGACGCCATGTGCTCACCTGCGCGAACGGTTCATCGAAGACGTTGGACGTCCCTGCCCTGCCGGAGCCGATCGAGCTCACCCGGGCGTGGCAGGTGCACTTCGACCCGAACTGGGGTCCGGCCAGGTCCGTACGGTTCGACCGACTCGAGGACTGGACCAAGCGACCGGAGCCGGACATCAAGCACTACTCCGGCAAGGCGACGTACCACAAGACCTTCACGCTGCCGGAGTCCTGGAAGGGCAAGCGCGTGATGCTCGACCTCGGGAAGGTCTGCGATCTGGCGATCGTCCGCCTGAACGGGCAAGATGTGCGCACGCTCTGGCTGGCCCCGTGGATCGTGGACGTCACCTCCGCCGCGCGCGTCGGCGAGAACAAGCTGGAGGTCGACGTCGTCAACGCCTGGAACAACCGGCTCGTGGGCGACCTCGCCCTCCCGGTCGAGAAGCGACGAACGTTCCTGTTGAAGAATACGATCAGCAAGACCGCACCGCTCCTGTCGGCCGCGCTGCTCGGTCCGGCGACGCTTCGGGCGGTAG
>CAZKCX010000931.1:0-1825 GCA_964550865.1 uncultured Planctomycetales bacterium | reverse complement strand
CCCGCAGTAGATAATCGAGCCGATCGATGTCCAGGCTGCTATGAACAAGTCGGCTGAGTTGTTCCGTCTCGATCTGGTAACCGCGAAAGAGGGAAGCGATGATCCCGGCGCGTTCCTTGCCTCCTATGGCCTCCAGAACATCCTCGCGTTGAGTGACGATGAGTTCGCCGAGCTCTTCATGCGACGGATATCGTTCGCTGGAGGCATTGATCGTCTTGATGGACTCCACGAACTCTTCGGTAAGCTGAACCTTGTCGATGCCCTCCATCAGGTGCGAATAGGGATAGTGGCCGATGTCGTGGAGCAGACCCGCCAGACGAAGGTTCTCTTTGTCTTCGTCCCCCAGGCCGAGAGCTTGGCCGGCCACATCGGCCACGCGCCCCATCACACCCAGGACCCCCAGGCTGTGGGAGAAGCGTGTATGCGTGGCATTGGGGTACGTTACATGCCCCATGCCCAGCTGCTTGAGATTTCGCAGCCGCTGGAAGGAAGGGGTATCAATGAGACGTCGTTCCAACTCGGATAGGTGCACGTCGCCGTGAATCGAATCCACAACGATCATGGCGTGGCGAAAGGCCTAGAGGAGTCCGTTGGCCTGGAGAGTCTTGAGCGCTTGGCGCACCGTTTCCACATCATAGTCCTTGCCGAGTTCGTGCAACTCTTTCGCGAGGAGGCCCGGGTCGTCTCGGTGCATTCCTCGACGCCTGACCAGATAGTGCACGGAAGCAAGGAGCTCGAGAGAGCAAGCATCCGTGATCGGGATGAGCCTCCGCAAGCTCTCAAGCCTAAGCTGAGATTCTTCATCCAATTGCCAGCCTCGGATCTCATCCTTTTCCGACGGTAACTCGGCTACTGCTGCGAACGCGTCACGCGTGAGGCCGGGCGAGTATGGGCCACGAAGGTACCAGCCATGATCGTACCCCAGATGAACGCCGGCGGCGTCTGCAAGGTAGACGGCCTTCTGCAAGATGAGACGGTCGTCGAACGTCTCTAGCTTGAGGGGAAGCCCGAGCTTCTCCAGAACAAGGATCAATCCGATCTGCCTTCGGTCCATGGCATCTCTCAAGGATGCTACGTGCTTGGGCGCGAAATAGTCCTGCCATCCCACAACAGAGAAGGCGAAGCCAGCGATCACCTTCGTTAGGTTTATGAGCGGGTAAGCTTACGCAGAAGATCGTGCCGCGTCAATGGGTGAGTTCGAAAGTTCCTCGAAACGCCGTCTTGCGCAGGTGTGCTATCGGTTACCCGCCACCGCTCGCGGATCCGGGCGGGACATGACCGACCGCCAGCGGAAGCTGAGCTGCTCTTCCGTAGGCTCTCGACCGACGAAGAGGCTGATCGAGTACCCGGACACCCACGAGACGAGGATCGAGCTCGTGATGATGTGCGTGAACGAGATGTCGTACGTCTCGCCGAACCACTGGCCGCTGAACGTCACGACCAGGCCGGTCGCGAAGCCGATAAGCGCCCCGCCGATCGCGCCGGCCTGATTCGATCGCCGCGTGAACATCCCCATCGCGAACATCGCGAAGAGCGGCCCGACGATGCAGCTCGTGCTCTTGTTCGTGACCTCCACGATGTTCCCCTCGATATTCCCGACGAACAGTGCGAGCACGGTCGCCGAAAGGCCCAGGCAGAGGCCGAGCACCTTCGCAAAGTTCAGCGATCTGGAGTCGCTGGCCTCGCGGCCCCGGTAGCGGTTGTAGAAGTCCACCGTCACGACGGCCGAGACGCTGATCACGCCGATCAATGACAGCCTGGTCGACTTCGACCTCTTGGGCCGGGTCGACCCGGTCTCGGGCCGGGTGGTCGGCCCCTCGGTCTA
>CAZKCX010000930.1:0-1833 GCA_964550865.1 uncultured Planctomycetales bacterium | reverse complement strand
TGAACATGAAGACCCTCGTCGCCTCGAAGGCGGCCCGGGTGACGCGAGCCGCCCAGGGACGCCCCGTGGCCGACTTCGGCATGCGCCGCGCCCACGGACCGATGGCGGGCCTGTTGGCCGCCCGCGGAGCCGTCATCGGCGGTTGCACCGGAACCAGCAATGTCGAGGCCGCCCGCCGTCTGGGAGTTCGCCCGGTCGGCACGCAGGCCCACAGTTGGGTGATGAGCTTCGAGCAAGAAGAGGAAGCCTTCCGTCGCTACGCGGAGGTCTTCGGCCCGCACACGGTCTGTCTCGTGGACACGTACGACACGCTGTCCGGCGTGCGAAAGGCCCTCGCCGTGGAGGACGACCTCCGCGCCGTGCGGCTCGACAGCGGCGATCTGTTGACGTTGTCCACGCGCGTCCGAGAGATCCTCGACGACGCCGGACGGACCGACACGAAGATCCTCGCGAGCGGCGACCTCAACGAGTACCGCATCGACGAGCTCCTTCGCGCCGGCGCGCCGATCGACCTCTTCGGCGTCGGCACGGAGATGGTGACATCGCTGGACGCCCCGGCCCTCTCCTTTGTCTACAAACTGGTCGCGTCGGAGGACGAGACGGGCGAGATCGTGCCCCGCATCAAGCGGTCCTCCGACAAGGCCACACTCGGCGGCGCCAAGCAGGTCTTTCGCCGCTACGACGACGCAGGCCTCATGCAAGGCGACCTGCTTACCCGAGCGGACGAGACGGCTGAGGGCGCCCCACTGCTCGAGCCGATCCTGCAAGACGGCCAACCCCGCCGCAGGCTGCCCGACCTGCCGGCCATCGTTCAGCGCGCTCGGGCACAACTCGACGCCTTGCCCGAGGACCTCCGCGCCTTGCGTTCCTCCGCATCCTACCCCGTTGACGTCAGCGCGGGATTGCGGGGAATCCAACCGAGAATCGAAGAGGAATAGGCCAGCTATGAAACGTGCGTGCCTCGTGGCGCAGCCGTGTTGACCGCTTGTGGCCGCGAGACATCCCTTTCCCACGACAAGGCGGTCACCGAGGCGCACAACACGCCCTCACGCCGAAATCGAAGGGCTCGACGCGAATCGGACTAGGAAGCGGCCGCGCACACGATCGAGAAGAGCGCCGCCGTCACAATCCATGTGAGCAGCCAGCGACGCAGGTACGAACCGCGGCGGGTCGGGGCCAGTGTCAGTCGAGCATCCATGCCTTCCGGACCTTCCCTATACCGTGCGTTCTTAACGCGAGAAGGTACCACAACATCTAGGGCATGTCCACCGCGAAAAACAATATATCGGGAAGACCAGGAGATCGGACCCTCCCGGCTCCGGGGACGTCGGGCGACCGGGGACGACCGCATTTTCAAGATTGGGGATCGATCTGGATCTCGGCCCAGACGATCCTCGCTTCCCGCTGCCCCGGCGTCTGCACGACCTTCACGGCGTTGTAGCCCTGCCTGAGCGCCGATCGTGGACACCGAAAGCGAACCGCTCGCGCGACGCCGGCGTAGCGCCGCAGGTCCTTGTCGTCGTCGATCGGCTCGCACGCCTGGCCGTTGAGCGCCACATCGAACGTCGCCAACGCAAACCCCTCGTGCTTGGAAAGCCCTGCGAGGAAGACGATCTTCCCGGATTGCGGCACGGGCCCGGTGTAGATCTTGAGCGTGCCGCCCACCGGCCCTTTGATGGGTAGCTGCCCGCCGGCCGAGACGCCGGGCGGAACCGTGTCGTGAAACGTGACGATGTGCCGCCGCGGATGGCTCGTGGCGACCTCCATGCCGAGGCCCGCATGGATCATCTCCTTCCAGGCCGGCTCGCCGCCGAAGAGGCTGCTGTAGTCGAA
>CAZKCX010000929.1:0-1836 GCA_964550865.1 uncultured Planctomycetales bacterium | reverse complement strand
ACCCCGATCAGATCGCGGCGGTGAAGACCGAGCCGGTGATGTGCAACATGGGCGGCATCCTGCCGAAGCCCGGTTTTTTGGAGGGGCTGCGCGATCTGTGCACCCGGCACGGGGCGCTGTTGATCTTCGACGAGGTCATCACGGGCTTTCGGCTCGCCCTCGGCGGGGCGCAGGAGTACTTCGGGATCACGCCCGACCTCGCGACGTTCGCCAAGGCGATGGCGGGCGGGTTCGTCGTCAGCGCGATCGCCGGCAAGGCCGAGCACATGAAGGCCTTCGGCGAGCTGACCGTCACGCATTCGGGGACCTACAACTCCAACGCCCCGTGCATGGCCGCGACGATCGCCGCCCTTGATATGCTCAGCGAGAACGACGGCGCCCTGCTCAAGCACACGCACGCCATGGGCAAGCAGCTGATGGACGGCGTCGCGCAGCTTGGTGCCAAGGCCGGCAAGCAGGTGCACGTCCGCGGCCTGCCGCCGGCGTTTCATATCTCGTTCAACGAGACCGAGGAGGTCACCGACTACCGCACGTTCCAGTCCCGCGACAAGGAGGCGTACGGCCGGTTCTGGGACGCCCTCCAGGAGCGCGGCGTGCGGACCACGCCGGACGGATTGTGGTTCGTCAGCACCGCGCACACGCAAGACGACGTGGACAAGACACTCGAGGCCGTTGAGGCGGCACTGACGGAGGTATAGATCCGATGAGTTCGCAACGCATGTTGGCAACCGGGAGACCTATGGCGCGCATGTGGACGATCGTGCTCGTGACGACGGCGCTCACCGCCCACACCCTCGCGGGCGTGAACGAGGTACGGCAGAAGCTCTTCGAACGCGTCTTCGGAGACGCGGCCAGGCTCGACCCCGCGACGGTGAAGAAGGTCAAGGCCCTCAAGCCGGGCGAGCGGCACTGGGTCGACCGCAACGGCGACGGCAAGCACGAGGAGGTCTGGTATGTCGACACCGCCGCCCGACACATGGAGAAGACGCGTCCGGTGCTCGTCCGCGTGATCGACGAGGACGGCGACCTCGACGCCCACAAGGGCGGCGATTTGGACAGCGACCTGTACGTCGTCGACTGGAAGGCCGACGGCATTGTCGACTCGGTCGTCGACTACGTCGACACCGACGGCGACGGCGACCTGGACGAGATGGGTATCTACTACTTCCGGGCGAAGTACGGGTATATCGGCGGGCCTGCGCTGCTGGTCTGGTGGGGGCGAGACGACGGCGACGACAATCTGCTCTGGTACGACGTCAGCTACACGTACAGCCAGCGGTTGTGCCAGTATCGGTGCCACTTCAGCGGCGACGAGCACTTCGTGGAGTTCGGGATCCGCGACGGTCTGGACAAGTGGGTGCCCATCTTCGAGAACCCCTTTCTGTTCTATGACCCCGACAAGGACACGTGCGCGGAGGTCGTGCTGCGGATCTCCGGCCACGAGCAGCACGTCGAGAGCATTCGCTACAGCTTCGACGTCGACGACGACGCCTTCGGCCGACGCACGCACGATTACGACTTCAGCATTACGGCGCTCGCGCCGGGCACGCGATGGTTCGACAAGAAGCAGCAGCGCGGCCTGAGCGACCTGACGCTGCCGGCGGAGATGATGCAGACGCACGAGCTCCGGGGCGTGGCGACGGGCCCGTGGATGAAGCGCGAGTGCGCGCTGAAGTGGGCCAACGAGACGACGTGGCCCAAGGCGGTGCTGACGTGGGACGAGATGAACGCCAACACGGACACCAACGTGAAGCGCGACCCGCACGAGCGGTGGGAGGGCGTGATCGCGCATTCGTCGGAGCACTTCCCGCAGATCGGCGGCCCGCCGTGCAGCCC
>CAZKCX010000928.1:0-1843 GCA_964550865.1 uncultured Planctomycetales bacterium | reverse complement strand
AACACGTATGCGTACATTGCCATCCCGCTTGGGAAGAAGGCAGAGGGCTTCGTGGTGAAGCTCCGCCAGGGAACGGAAGAGGGACAGTCGTGGGGACCGGGCGCGATGCTTCGTTGGTCGGACGGCTCAGGGATTCGCATTGGGACGCGGAGCGACGGCATGCTCCAAAGCGATGTGCACGGCAAGCAGACCGTGGGTGGGACGTACGACACGAAGAAGTGGGTATGGCTGCGGGCCCGCTGGCTGGAGCAAAGCGGTGTAATCGAGCGGAGCGACGACGGCAAGACGTATCGGCGGCTTTGGACGTTCGAGCACTTCGGCGAACTGACCAAGCCTGCGGTCGAAGTGTTTGTCGGCAAGGTACCCTACGACGGCGAGCCCAGGGATTACGCGGTTCACGGCGAGGTCGGCGAATGTGAGTTCGACTTCGTCCGCGTCTTCGGGGAGTAGGGGCCGGCGACAAAGAGGCCCTTGCGACGGACTGTTCAGTCCTGTGCTTGTCGAAGCAGCTCAGGGTTGGCCCTGCGCCTGATCCGGCTCGGACAGGCCGATCGCACTCGCGGCGGCGTAGTGGGGCGTGTGCGTGATGGAAACCACGATCCGGGTGATGCCGAGGCGCTCGGCGACCTTCGCGGACTCGCCGCTGAGCCGCACCTCCGGTGCGCCGGCGGAGTTGTTCCGGATCTCCATGTCGTGCCAGGAGATCTGCCCCCGCCATCCCGTACCGATGACCTTGAGAATGGCCTCCTTCGCGGCGAAACGGCCGGCGACATGGGGAATGGGCTTGCGCTTGCCGTTCACGTAGTCGCGTTCGGCTTCCGTCAGGATGCGCTTGAGAAACTTCTCCGGATATTCGCCCATCATGTGGGCGATCCGTTCGCACTCGATCAGGTCGATACCGTGGGCAACGAATCGCATGGCGACGGGTCCTTCCACCGAGCACGCCGATCGTGAGGGGGCAAGGGCCTACGCGGGGCAGCAGGGTCAGCCGGCGAGCTTCCTGCCGAAGTCCTTGGCACGGTCCGCCAGGTCCTGATCCGCGCGGAGGCTCTCGACGTCCTTCACGTTGGCGGCCACCAGGGCACCCAGCCATTCCGTGTCGGCGAACTTCGCCAGGCGACGGATGGACTCCTGGACCAGATCGGCGCCGTCGTCCTCCGGACCGCCGGAGGAGATCACCGCCGCCATCTTCTTGCCCGCGATCAGGCAATCCACCTGCTCGCCGCCCTTGAACTTGAACAGGCAGTAGCACCGATCCATCAGCATCTTGAGATACCAGCAGGGCGACCAGCAGAACACGGGCGTGGCCAACACGATCACGTCGGCCTCGAGCATCTTGGCGAGCACGTCCTGCATGTCGTCCTCCACCACGCAACCGGGCTCGTCCAACGTGTGCTGGCAGGCAAAGCACTCGATGCAGCCGGAGAGGTCGTGGTATTCCGAGAGCTGAACGACCTCGGTCGAGGCCCCGGACTGGACGGCCGCGTCCATCACGAGGTCGAGCACGGCTTGGGTGTTCCCCTCCGGTCGGGGGCTGCCCTGAATGGCAAGGATCTTCATGGCCTGTTCCTCCGCATTGCCACAGTGGTCGGATCGGCTGGCCCCATCATTCTAGGAGAGGGATGCCGGCCTGTATACCGGTTCGAATGCTGGATGCGGCACGTTCCCGAAGGCACACGGCTTGGGATCACGCTGGTGCCCGGAGCAACACCGGCGCAAGGTCGTGCAGGCTCCCATGCGGCGGGTGTTCAGAGCTTCCCCCGCATCGAACCGCGGCGGCTGTCGTTGCGGGGTGCATCTCGATTTCGGTTGCACGAGCATCCCCGTGCACATGCTGCGTATC
>CAZKCX010000927.1:0-1849 GCA_964550865.1 uncultured Planctomycetales bacterium | reverse complement strand
GTTGCGCCGGATCACTGGAGAGGTCCCGCGTCGCTGGATTCTGAGGGAGGCGTCTATATTATTGCTTTAAGCAATCCCAGATGGGTCTGCAAATCGCGTTTTGAGTTGACTTTGCGTGAAGGAAGCTGGCGGCCCCGGGACTATAGGCCATAAGTCCGATGTTCGACGATCAAACTCCACAGCGTGAATACGACGGCTCGGGCAGACAGCTCCCCCCCGAGGGCTCTGTCTTCTTCCGTGTGATGCGCCCGATCGCACCTGCGTGCCTGTTGACATGTGCGATGGTTCCCAGTTTCCTGGACCGTTGTGAGTTCCTCGGGTGCGTAGGGGCACGGTCGAGACGATGCCGGTCCGGCATGCCAAC
This sequence comes from uncultured Planctomycetales bacterium, assembly GCA_964550865.1. Lineage (GTDB taxonomy): Bacteria > Planctomycetota > Phycisphaerae > UBA1845 > JAFGLZ01 > JAFGLZ01. The sequence continues at coordinate 1,485 of CAZKCX010000927.1, read as the reverse complement.
CGTCTCATCGCGCTCACGACTCAGCGCATCCGGACGCGAAGCCCGGTGAACGGCGGATTTTGTATGGATCTGGTTCAGAGCATTCTGTTTGAAAGCCCCCTGAAGCTCTTCGTCGCGGTGGTGTTGCTGCTGGCCATCCTGGCGACGCTCTGGTGGTTCCGTCCGGGCCAGACAACCGGATGGCTCGTGGCCGGCGGGCTCTTCTTGTCCGCGATCCTGCTCATCGTCCAGCACATGGTGGTGACGGATCGCGAGCAGATCCGCCAGATGCTGAACGACCTGGCCTTCGCGGTGGATTGCGAGGACCTCGATGCGATCGCCCCTCGCTTTCACGAGGACTGCGACGTCGACGGGATGTCGAAGCCGGAGTTGCTCCGGCGACTTGAGAACGCCTTCGAGCGCGCGGAGATCGACGAGGTACAGATCCTCCGGATGGAGATCCGGGTCGAGGACGACGCAAGCGACGTCCGGCTCCGGGCGCACAGCCGCGTGCGAGCGAGGGACTGGCCTTACGATTACTACGTCAGCGGCTGGGACCTCCAGCTCGTCAAGGTGGAAGGCGACTGGCTGCTCCATCGCGTCCGCCACGCCGAGCAACAGGGCGTCACCGCGCGGGAGCTCATCAACATCGCGGCGCAGTGATCGCGCCCCATGCCTGGACGGATCACGGACGGAACAGCACCTCTCCACACCGAACGACGACCGGCCTGAGGACACGCCGGATCGGCAACAACTCGCCGCAAGCGGCCATGAAGGAGCGAAGGAGCCGTGCAGCGGATTCGCATTGTCGGCAGGGCGTACATCGCTTAGCACTGATCACAGAGTAGCGGCACGCTCGCGTTCAGACCTTTGTCACACCCGCTCGGGCACGACGAACGGCTCGCGGTAGTCGCGGGTGAGGAACGCGTTCGCCTCCTTCGCGCCGTCACCCACGAAGGTCTCGGTCTTGGGGTCGAACGTCAGCGTCCTCCCGTCCAGGCGATACGAGATGTTCGCCATGTGGAACAGGACGGCCGAGCGATGCCCTTCCTCGATGTCGCAGTTCAGGTCCTGGTGCTTGCGGCTCCGCATCGCCTGGATGAAGTTGAGGTACTGATTCGGTTCGCGGTTGCCGCCGACCGGCGGGAGCGTGACGTCCGACTCGTCGCGGCCGCCGTAGGGCTTGCCGCCGTAGCCGAAGTTGGGCTTGTTCTTGGCGAAGTAGCCCTCGGAGCCGTAGAAGACGTTGCCCACGGACTCGCCTGCCTCCTTGTTCGTGTAGCGGTTGCGGACGTCGCACACGATCATCGAGCCGTCCTCGAACGTAAGCGTCGAGACCTGCGTGTTGGGAGTCTGGGCCTGATCGGCCGGGTCATAGCCGTATCGCCCGCCCATGCTCGAGACCTTCACGGGCATGGTCTTGTCCATCGCCCACCGGGCCAGGTCCATGATGTGGATGCCGTTGTTGCCGATCTCGCCGTTGCCCCAGTGCCAGAACCAGTGCCA
>CAZKCX010000926.1:0-1860 GCA_964550865.1 uncultured Planctomycetales bacterium | reverse complement strand
AAAAGCCATGACCCGCAAGGAGCTAGTAACCGGAGTTAGCTAGAGACTCAGTTCCAAGGGAAGCGATTTCTGCGTAATTCCGAAGACGGGTGGGCGATAGCCTCCATGCGAAGTCCGGCTGTTTATCGGCCGTGCAAGAGACGCTAGACTATCGGGCCATGGCCTTCACGGGAGAGAGTACACGATCATGAAGCATACCTGGATCATCGTCCTCGTCGCCGCGGCCTGTGCCGTCGGCGGATACTACATCGGCTTCACGACCGCGCCGCGTCCTTGGCAGGACGAGGAGGCGCTGCAGCGCAAACGCCTCGTCCACATCGCCAAGAAGGTACGGGCCCAGAAGGAGAACGCCCGATACCTGCAAGAGGCCCGCAAAAAGCGGCTGAAGGCCAAGGACCAAGACGCCACCACCCAAGCCGCCCCGACGACGAAGCCTGCCGCGGCCACGACAAAGGGCTCTCCGGCGACCACAAAGGCCGCCCCTGCCACGACCACGAGCGGCGGTTGACCCGAAGACCCTTAGGCGCATTCGACGAGAAGACGCTTCGGACGCCATGCAGGCACGGCCCCCACCGAGGTTCCACTCCTTCTGCCGACCTGCCATAATCTTTGAGAGCGTGGCCCGAACGTGACGTCCACGCCGGATACACCCCAAAGGCCAAGAGGGAGCGGGAGCTCCATGACGTCCACAGAACGCGTATTCACCGCCCTGCAGCGCGGCGAGCCCGACCGCGTGCCGATCGTCGAGTTCGTGATCGATCCCAAAGTCGCCCGGGCGACCGTACCGGGCTGCATCGACGAGTCCGACTGCAAGGACCGGCTCGGGATGGACTCCGTCGGCTGCGGCGTGCAGTTCCTGCGCGTCCAAGACAACGACGACGACACCTATGTCGACGAATGGGGCGTCCTCTACAAGGCCAACGCCGAGGTCGTCGCCCACCCCGTCTGCGGGCCGATCGAGACCATGAACGATCTCCGCACCTACGAGCCGCCCGATCCCAACGCACCGCACCGCCTCGGAACGCTCGACGACGTGGTCAAGCGCTATAAGGGCCGGCGCGCGATCATCTGGCATCAGCGAGCGGCCTTCATGTGGGCGGCCTACCTCAACGGCCTCGACAACCTGCTGGTGAACTTCCTGCTCGAGCCGGCGTTCGCACGGGCCCTGCTCGACATGGTGCTCGAGGTCCACATTGCCGTCGCGCGTCGCGCGATCCGCGCCGGCGTCGAGATCATCGTCCTCGGAGACGACTACGCCCACAACGCCGGCCCGATGATGAGCCCCGAAGCCTTCGACGAGTTTATCCTGCCCCGCCTCACCAAGATGGTCGACGCCATCCACGAGGAGGGGGCGCTGGTCATCAAGCACTCCGACGGCAACATGTACCCCCTGCTCGAGTCGATCGCCGCCAGTGGGGCCGACGCGATCAACCCCATCGAGCCCGTCGCCGGGATGGACCTCGCCACGACGAAGCGGCTCGTCGGCGACCGCATGGCGATGGTGGGCAATGTCGACTGCGGCCACCTGCTCTCGCACGGAACGGTCGAGCAGGTCCGAGCCACCGTTCGCCAGTGCATCCGCGACGGTGGGCCCGGCGGCGGGTACCTGCTCTCCTCCAGCAATAGCATCCACTCCAGCGTCAGGCCGGAGAACCTCCGCGCTATGGTCGAGGCCGGCCTGGAGTTCGGCGCCTATCCCATCTCGTAGCGTCTGCCCGGTAGCACGGCCATCCTGGCCGTGGAGCGGTTGTATGCCGCCTTGTGATCTGACTCATTCGTCACGGGCGAGACGCCCGTGCTACGTGGCACGGCCATCCTGGCCGTGGAGCGGTTGTATGCCGCCTTGTGATCTGACTCATT
>CAZKCX010000925.1:0-1895 GCA_964550865.1 uncultured Planctomycetales bacterium | reverse complement strand
CTGGTTTGCGAGCCATCGCGGGCTTGGCGGGCTTCTTGGCGCTGGCCTTCGCAGGCGGCGGTTTCGCCGCAGCCTTCTTGGCTTTGGGTTGGGCTGTTGGGGACTTCGCCGGGGACTTCGCCGCCGCCTTTTCCGACGGCTTCGCGGGCGCCTCCTTGCCCTTGGCGGGCTTCTTCTTGATCAGGTCCTCGAGCGACTTGGCCTCGGCCTTTGGCTGCTGCTTCTTGCCGGGTGCTCCCTTGCTGACCTCGGCGGGCTCTTCGGCCCCGCGCGGGCCGGGTCGATCGCGCCCACGTTCCGCACCTCGCTTCGGGGGCTGGTTGCGCGCCGGAACGGTAAAGGCCTCCTGCTGTACGCCCGTCTGGTCCTCGAGAATCCGGGGATCCGCCGCGGCGGTCCTCACCGGCATCAGCTCGCCGGGGGCGTCTCCGAGGTTCCGGTTGAACCGTGGCTCGGGCGGTTCCTGTCGGCAACCGACGGCCACGACGAGAAGCCCCATCAAGACGATACCGACTACAGGCGTGCGCATCGTTCGTTCCTGGCCATGAAACCGTTCTGAATCCTCGACTTACGCCAAGGTACACCGCCCCGCCCATGGCGTCAACGCTCCGACCGGCGCGAGGAAACGGGCCCGGACCGTGATCGGGCACGATAGCGGCTTACGGTTGCTCCGCCCGCATCAATGTCACCGGTCCGAGCAGACCCGAGATCGCCAGCGGCGTCTCCTTCGTGACCTTCGTGATGTTGGTCCGCGTGCGTCGCTTCTCCTTGGGCAGCGAGGCATCACCCACGAGACGGTTGGTCCAGTTGTTCACGACGTCGACCTCGAGCACGTTGCTCCCCGCTCGCACGGCCTCGCGAAGGCCCACGCGGAACGGCTTGGTCCAAACGACGCCCACCTCCTTGCCGTTGAGCCGGACGCGGGCCATGTGGCTGAGCTCGCCCAGGTCGAGAAGGAGATCGCCGTCCGCTCGGAGCAACTCCTCGGGAAGGCTCAGCTCTTTCCTGTAGGTGGCCGTCCCGGAGTAGTAGCGGATGCCCGGCTCGGAGCGCTCCGTCCAGCTCACGAGCTTCTCGAAGACCACCGACTCCGGCCCGCCCCAATTGGGATCGAAACGGACTTGCCACGGCCCGTCGATCCGATTGATCCTTGTGTAGATCGGGGCGTTGCGCTTGGCCTTGCCTTCGACTTCGGAACCGATCGCCTTCCGAAAGATCACGAACATCGAACCGTAGGGATCGAGCGTCAGCGGCACGATGGTCTTGCCGTCGGCCTGCCGGAACGCCGCGGCATCGCGGATCTCTCCGGTTCGCGCATCCCACAGCTCCGGACGCTTACGCGCCGCGCGGAAGACGCAACGCGCCCGCACCTCCTCCGGCGCCTGGTTGGAGACGAAGTACATGTCGGCGTCGCCGATCCGGCGGTGAATGTAGTCCAGCGGCTTGCCGTCGGCCCCTTGGAACTCGCAGTCCAACGGCACGCCGTCGGCGAGCAACAGCTCGCGCGCCGACTTGCCCCAGACGATGCGACCCTGGCCGCACCGGCGCTGCCCGACGTCCGAACGATCCTTGCCCCACAGCGCGTCCGCGATCCGATGAAACGCCCGCTCGCTCTCGGGCAACCCGGTGAGCGTCATCATCCGCTCCGGCTTCGGGCCGATCACCGTCGCGCCGGCCCGCACGAGCTCGTGGACCGTCTTCAGGGCCGCGGGGGAAAGGACCTTGTGGTCCGGCAAGACGAGCACGCGATACCGCATGCCGGTCGGCAGCGTCAGCCGGCCGTCGGCCACTTTCAGGCCGGCACACAAGACCTCCTCGTTGATGACGTCGTAGTCGTAGCCCGGCAGCGCGCCGGCCGGGTCGGCGTGCTTGCGCTCGGCGATGTTGGGAACGTG
>CAZKCX010000924.1:0-1907 GCA_964550865.1 uncultured Planctomycetales bacterium | reverse complement strand
GCAGATCGGCGGCCCGCCGTGCAGCCCGCTCAACAAGCGGAACGAGGTCGCGCTGCAGCCAATCGACGGGCTCACGCTGTACTACGACCCGACCGACCGGAAGCTCCACCTGCGCGGGGCGAACGAGGGCTGGCTTCACGTCGACTACAACCTCGACGGGAAGATCGACGCCAAGACCACCTACATCGACGCGGACAAGGACGGGGTCTTCGAGAAGCGGCAGATCGACGTCGATGCCGACGGTACGCCCGAGTTCACCTGGGCCATGAAGCCCGAGGCCGTGAAGGACATGCCGCTCGCATGGGACAAGCTGAAGACGTTCTACAAGCCCGCGCTGGACAAGGCGCTCGCCGACAGCCAGGTCTTCATCGATGCGGCCAAGGGCGCGATCGCCAAGAAGACCGGCAAGGCGGAGACCTCGCCGATCGAGACCTTCTGGCAGACCAAGCTGGAGGCCTGGATGCCGGAGACCCACCTGGGCCGACGCATGCGCAAGACCCCGGCCGGCGCTCGTCTTTACTTGGACCTGCTCCGTGATCGCCTGCTGGCGGATCTCAAGAAGCACTTCGGCGGCGAGGGCGCGTGGGGCAAGCTGGAGACGACCTACGCCTCGGGCGACTACGCCAAGGCGGCGGAGGTCCTGCTCAAGGAAGTCGCCAAAGGCGCGGCGCCCGTCGACGCGCGGCGGTTCCGCGACTTCACGCACCGGATCCCGCTGACGTTCGACAACAGCAAGCACGGCCAGCGCGACGATTGGCCCGTGACGATCCCCGTGAAGGTCATCAGCGCGGTCGCGGGCGAGTTCAACGTCGAGAACTGCGTCGTCGTCGCCGGCGATCGGTGGATCGACTATCGCCCCATCCCGCATCAGGTCGACGAGATCGACGCGAGCGTCGGCAAGGAGCTGAGCTTTATCGTCGATCTGCCGGCGAAGGCCTCAACGACGTACTGGCTGTACTACTCGCCCAAAGGCAAGTCGGACGTAACCTACGCCAAGAAGACCTCGACGGCCGAGGATTGGGTGCCGCCGAACATCGGATGGGAGTCGAATCGCTGCGCGTACCGGGCCTACTGGGGTCAGTTCGACTTCTTCGGCAAGAAGACCGAGGACCTGATCTACCCGAGCATCGGCAAGAAGAGCTACCACAGCGAGGTGGCGTGGGGCATCGATGCCCTGCACGTCGGCGAGACGTCCGGACTGGGCGGGCTGATGCTGTGCGAGGGTGACAAGACGTACCGCGTCTTCAATCCGGCCGGCAAAGGGAACGTCAAGTTCATCAAGCGGCAGGTCGTCAGCGGACCCGTGCGGGCGGCCGTCGAGATCGTCGCCTCCAACATCACGCCGAGCAACCCGAACCTCAGCGTGCGGATCCAGTGCCGCATCTACGCCGAGCGACAAGAGACGGAGTTGTGCGTGACCGTCGCGGGCGCCAAGGGCGAGGTGGTGCTCGCCTCCGGACAGAACAAGCTGCCGCGCGAGCAGCCCTTCGCGAACCTGGCGAAGGGGTATGTCGGCGCGTGGGGCTGGCAGGAGCCGGTGATCGGAGAGATCGGCATGGGCACGGTGTTCGACCCGAAGTGCGCCGTCGGCCGGCTGGATCTGCCCGAGGAGCGCTACGTCAAGCTCAAGACGACCGACGGCGGCAAGCTGCGGTGCTGGATCATCGGCGACTGGCGACGCGGCCGTCAGCACCCGGTCGCCCCGAATGCCCAGAACTGGGAACGAGAGCTGGCCGCGTTGGGCGCGCTGCTCCTCTCGGAGGTTCGGCCCTCGATCGGCAAGCTGGAGAAGGTGCGGTAAGCTGTCTACACGAGCATCTGAACAGCCAGCGAAGCTCGGGTGGCCCGCCTGCTTTGGGTGGCCCACCTGCTCTGGGTGGCCCACCTCCTCAGAGGTGGGGGACGCG
>CAZKCX010000923.1:0-1909 GCA_964550865.1 uncultured Planctomycetales bacterium | reverse complement strand
TTCGATGCTGCAGACGGAATAGACCACCGAAACCCCCGGTCGGACATGCCCCCCCGCCCGTTCCAGCAAACCCCCTTGCACCCTCGCGAGGCTATCGAGCTGCCTCCGCGTGATGCGATACCGCGCGTCGGGCCGCCGCGCGAGGACGCCGCTGTTGCTGCACGGGGCATCCACCAAGGCCAGGTCGAAGGGCCCCACCTCACTCGCGATGGGTTCGAGCTCGTCCTCCACGACCGTTCGGACGCACGTCACGCCCATCCGTTCGGCGTTCTCGGCCAGCATCCCCAGCTTCTCGGGCGACCGATCACAGGCCAGAACGATCCCATCGTTCCCCATCGCCGCCGCCAGTTGCGTGGTCTTCGTCCCGAGACCCGCACAGAGATCGAGCACCCTCCGGCCCGGTTGAGGCGGATGCGCCCGAAGGACCCACTGCGAGGTCGCGTCCTGCGGTTGACAGAGCCCTTCCCGAATCGCCGCGATGTCCTTCGCCGAGGCCCCGCCCGTTATCACGATCGCTTCGCCGTCGTCGTGGCGCTCGCAGTCCATCCCATCGCCGCGGAGACGAGCGATGAGATCGGGCGCCTCGATGCGAAGCCCGTTCGGCCGGAGCACCAGCGGCGGCCGAAGCCCCCCTGCCAGACAGAGCTCCCGCGTCTGATCCGGCCCGAAGTGGTACAGCCAGCGACGGACGAGCCCCCTCGGGTGCGAGGTCGCGCCCACCAGATGGCCCTCCAGGTCGGCCTCCGGGCTTTCGAAGAGCTCCACGTCCAGGCACCGCCATCGCTCCCGATCGACCCGGATGCATCGGGTGGGCTCCGCCGGCGGGCCCGTGATCGCCGCCCCTTCTCCATGGCGAAGGATCTGCCGCAACAGGGCATTGACCAACCCCGAGGGCTTGCGGCCGCGGAGCCGCTTGGCCTGATCCACCGCCGAATCCACGGCCGCATACGGAGGGATGCGCTCCAACCATAGGATCTGATAGGCGCCCACCCGTAAGATGGGAAGGAGCGCCCGGTCGATCCGCTTGAACTCCCCACGGAAGAAGCGCGCGAGCACGCGATCGAGCGTGATCCGGTGCCGCATGACGCCCTGCGTCAGCTCCGTGGCGAGGTCGATGTCCGGTGGCGTGGGCTTGCTGCGCTCGATGAGCCCGGCCAGCTCATCCCTGACGAACCCCTCGCGGGCCGATGCCGTCGCCAGGGCGTCGACGGCCAGGTCGCGCGCGCCGCTCGATCCCAACCGCCGTGATCTCCCGTGTCCGCTCGACACATCGTTCTCCACAAGCCATTCCCTCAAGGGGACTTAAGGCAAACACCGCCGCCCAGCAAGTCCCAGGGACAACGGGCGCCGGCCCCTGTGAGAAGATCCGCAAGTTTTCTCACCTAGTCCTTGAATCGGCTCTCCGCCGACGCCTAGTATCTAGTGACTTGGGGGCAAGTCAACGTGAAAGCCCAGGGGAGGGCTTTCCCGACCCACAGCTCCAATCGAAGACAAGACCATCAGGGGGTGATGGTTTCCGTACGCACCGTCGTGGTGTGAAACAACTTCCGCCGGCAGCCCTCGCGTGGGGGTACGGCTAACAAAGGAGGAGTTACGATGAGGTATGCAGGGGTATTGGGTGTTCTGTTGTTGGTAGCCTCGCCGGCTACGGCAGGAGTGATTGATCTTGGAGGAACCGATCTTGGCGTGTTCGACGTCGTCTCCGGTTCCTTGACCATCGATACGAGTCCGGACGGGCTGGCCAACCCGGATCCGGCCACCGTAATGCTCGGCGGGACGTTTGAGGTGGACTTCACCGGCGCGGGGAGCACAATCGACGCGAGCGATACGTTCCTCCTCGGTGCCGCCGACATCTCGAACACCGAAGAGGTCGTCCTGTCGCTGGTGAACATCGCCACGGCGACGATCC
>CAZKCX010000922.1:0-1915 GCA_964550865.1 uncultured Planctomycetales bacterium | reverse complement strand
GCGTTCCCCATGTTACAGAGGCTATGCTTATCTACTTCGGCAAGTCAGACCCATCACTTACGAATGATTGTGACCGCCCTATGCCCCGGCGTTGCGAACGCGTCGCTTTGTTAGCGTTTCTGCTTGTCTTGGAGGCAGAAGATCCCGGGGAAACCCTCCTTTGGTCACGGCCTCCGCCGGGTGTTCTTCGACCATGGTGGATTTCCACCGGCTCCGATAACACGCCAGGGGTAAAGACCCCCGGCTCGCTCGCGATTCGTGCTACAGCGGGTGAGTCCCTTCGCCTTCCGAATCCTTCGGCGGGCATGAAGGGGAAGTGCAGGAACGCGAACCAGCCGGCCGGCCACGGCCGACGACGTCTTGCCGGCCACTGCGGCTCGAATCCCAGAGGCGCGATACGAGGTGACACGGCCTCGGCTTGCCGGGCAACCAGGAAGCGAAGGCTGCGGTAGCATCCAAGCAAGTGAAACCGTGAACCCCCGGGCTGCCCGGTCCCTGCCTTTGTGGTATCCGGATTCGGTTTCCGCTATGACATGCGTCTATGAATACCCCGTCCAAACCATTCGTTGCACTCGGCACGACGCTGCTGGTCGCGTGCGGCTCCTGTGCCGCGCCGCACACCGGCACACAGCCGGCCCGGCAGAACACCTCCCTCGAGCCTGTCGCGCGCAAACCCGGACCGGGCGACAAGCTGCTTCGCGACGTCCGCTTCAGCAAGGCACGCGCCGTCACGACCGGGCCGAAGCACCACTTCTTCGGCTACTACGGCATCAGCCCGTGGAACCCGAGCGAGACGCTCATGGTCGGCCTGGAGTCCAGCTTTCACAAACGGCTACCTCGCCCGGGTGAGGCGGCCACCATCGGCCTGATCGATGTCGCGACCGGCCGCTGGATGCCCGTGAGCCGAACGCGGGCGTGGAACTTCCAACAGGGCTGCATGCTCCACTGGCTGAACGACCGGGAGATCCTCTTCAACGACCGTCGTGACGGCCGGCTCGTCGCGGTGATCCTGGACGTCGTCACACGGAAGGAACGCAAGATCATCGACCGCCCCATCGGATCCGTGAGCCGAGACGGCAAGGTCGCGCTGAGCTTCAACTTCGCGCGGATGGGGCGCGTCCGTCGCGTCGTCGGCACCGCGGGATCGAAAGACCCCACCGAAGGACAGCCTCACCCCGACGACGACGGCATCTGGCGAATCGACCTGGCCACCGGCGAGGCCACGCTCATCGTCACGTTGGATCAGATCTACCGCTGTCGCCCGCTCCCCCCGAACCGCGAAAGCGACGTCTGGGTCAACCACATCCTGATCAACCCCGACGCCACCCGCTTCCTGGCGATCGTCCGACGGAGTCGCCGATGGTACACGCTCCTGGTCACGGCGGGTCTGGACGGCTCGGGCCTACGCTGCGTCCTGCCCCCGGGCACGGACAGCTCGCACTTCGATTGGGCGACGCCGAGCAAGATCCTTGCGACGTATCGTCCGAAGCCCGGCGCGCCTCGGATCCATCACCTCATCACCGATCGCGACGGCGACGTCCGGCCTGAGCGGCTCGGCGACGGCGTGCTCGACTACGACGGCCACTGCACCGTTTCGCCCTGCGGGCGATGGATCGTCACCGACAGCTACCCGTTCACGCGCGAGCGCCTCCAGCAGCTCCTCCTATATGACTTGAAGACCCATCGTTACCGGGTACTGGGCGTCTATCCGCAGGCCCGCGTCTTCAAGCACGTCCGTTGCGACCTCCACCCGCGCTGGAGCCCGAGCGGCAGGCAGATCTGCTTCGACTCCACACACGGCCCTCAGCGCCAGATGTACGTCATCGACGTCGACCTGCCGGGGTAGACCGCAGTCTAGTCTTGTGTCGCAACTCATTCGATGGGCGTCCAGCCGATGGGTGGCCCACCTCTTCAG
>CAZKCX010000921.1:0-1918 GCA_964550865.1 uncultured Planctomycetales bacterium | reverse complement strand
GGGGAAGGACTTCGGAAGGGTATTCGCCAACGGAACGGAGATCGATCCAAGCCATCCCGACGTGCTCCTACCCTACGGGACGACCGTGACGCTGGATGCGCAACCCCGGGCCTTGCGTGAGTTCTACGGTTGGATTGGCGACCTCCCCGACGGAACGAATCCGTTCGACCCACAGATCGTCATCACCGTAACGCGCGATGGACAAGTCTGGGCCCTGTTTGAGGGCGCGGAGATCTGCGGCGATGACGCGAAATCGACGGCGATGCCCCTCGCCCTCGTCGGTTTCGGCCTTGCAATCGTGCGATTCGCACCCCGCGGGCGACGAGGCGATCTCCGATCGAGGCGATGAAGTGCTTCGCGCCGTGGAATGCCGACCCTCAGAACGGCAAGACAGGATCCCAGCGCCCCGTCATGGCCGCCTCCTGGTTCGTGAAGATGTCGAAGCCGAGGTAGTTGCCCCAGGCCTCCCAGATCACGTTGCCGACGTGGCCCTGGATAATGGCCCCGTGGTGCGGAAAGTGCCGGACGAGCACGTCCCGATAGAGCCGCGGCAGGTTCTTGATCTTTGTCCAGCCGTACGCGCCGAACGTCTTCTGCGGCGTCCGCACGACCTTGCCCTCGGCCACCACCGACTTCCACTCGCCCTCGGGCGACTGCGTGACGCGGGCGACCGTCAACGGGCCCGGCTTGACCTCGAACTCGACACACCCCATGCAGAGTTCGGGATCGCGCACGGCCGCCAGGATCGTCTGCGGCCCCATCTTGGCCTTCGTGCCGGCAAAGCGGAGCGGGAACACGCCACAGTGCCAGAGGTTCACCATCTCCGGGTCCTTGTGGTGGAGGTTATTCCAGTCGGCCAGGGCGGCGGGGGACTCACTCGCGAGCAGGAGCGAGTGCATCGTGAGGGTGCCAAGGACGTCCACCTCGCACGCACACGGGATGCCGCGCTCACCGAGGCGCCCCATCGTCGTGCACGCGCAGATCTCGAGGTTGTCCTGAATGCTCGTCCAGCATTGGATCGCCAGGCCGTCGAGCTTCGCCTCCTCGATGAACGTTTCGACGGCGTGCTCGAACTTCGCCATCTGAACCAGTCGCTCCTCCGGCACGTCCGAGCAATCGATGGACGTCTTGATGCTCGCCACCGTCTTCTTCACGCCGGGGCTCATCCCCATTTTGCGGACTTGATGGACGATCTCGCTCAGGTCGAGCGTGACGGTCGTGGGGCCCAACCGCTGAAGCTGCTTCTCGTCGACGCGGCAGGTCCAGAAGTCGTCGGGGCGAGCGCCGATCTGTCCGTAGCGGGCGTTGCGAACCCCCTGTACGACGCGGCAGACGCCGAGGAACCAGCCCACATCCTTCTTGAAGCTCGCGTCGGTGGGGTAGCAGATCGGCACCGTCGCCACGGTGTACTTCCGGTCGATCTGCCGCAAGGCCTCGCCGATGGACAAGAGCCCGCAGAACGAGTCGCGTCGATCGAGCTTCGGCGACAGCGGGCCCTCTTCCTGACAGCCGAAGATCAAAACCGGTACGTCGAGCCCGGCGTGCCGCAGCGTGTAGGCCACGCCCTGCTCCGCGCCGAAGTTCATCGCCCCGATGACGATGCCGTGGACGTCCTTTTCGCGGAACATCCTGCCGACCTTCTCGGCCTCGTCGAGCGTCTCGACGCAGCCGACCTTGGTCATGCTCTTGCTGGGCACGACGACGTCGGCCCCGGCGGCCTTGAGCGTCTTAATGGTCTTGGCCCGCATGTCGGCCGCGAGCTTGTCGCTGAAGAACCCGCGATTCGCCGGTATGAGTCCGATCGTGACCTTCTTGGTGCGCATGGCTATCTCCTCGATCAGGCCGCAGAGAACGATGACGGGTCTCTAGTGTTGTGTCGCAACGCATTCGATGGGCGTCCAGCCGATGGGTGGCCCAC
>CAZKCX010000920.1:0-1931 GCA_964550865.1 uncultured Planctomycetales bacterium | reverse complement strand
GGCGACGACGCACCGCTTGCCGTCGGCGATGCAGTCGACGTCGACCTCCGTCGCATGCAGGAGGAATTTGTCGACCAGAATGGGGTGCGCCTTGCCGCCCTCGCTGATGCGATCGGTGGCGCTGACGGCGTGGAGCATGTAGCGTTCGAGGTCGTCCTCCGTGTTGCAGATCTCCATCGCCCGCCCGCCGAGGACATAGGACGGACGAACAAGCACGGGATAGCCGATTTGGGCGGCAACGCGTTTGGCGTCCTCGAGCCCGTACGCGATCCCGTTGGGCGGCTGCTGGAGGCCGAGCTCGGCGAGGATCTTGGCGAACTCCTCTCGGTCCTCCGCCATGTGGATCGACTCGGGTGGCGTGCCGATGACGGGAACGCCGGCGTCCTTGAGCCCTTGCGCGAGGTTGAGGGGTGTCTGCCCGCCGAACTGGACGATGACGCCCTTGAGCAGGCCGGCGTCGGCGGACTCCTCGTCCTGGCTTTCGCCCGGGCGGCGGCCGTTGAGGCGCTCGCAGATGTTGAGGACGTCCTCATGCGTGAGGGGCTCGAAGAACAGGAGGTCGCTGGTGTCGTAGTCGGTGCTGACGGTCTCCGGATTGGAGTTGATCATGACGGCTTCATAGCTCTCCTCCTTCGCCGCCATAACCGCGTGGACGCAGCAGTAGTCGAACTCGATGCCCTGGCCGATCCGGTTCGGACCGCCGCCGAGGATCACGATCTTGGGACGCTCGGTGACGCGGATCTCGTCGTCGAAGCGCAGCCCGTGCCCGTCGGTGTCGTGGACGGCAGGCTCCCGACCCGGGACAGGCAGTTGGATCCCGGGGGTCTCATACGTGGAGTAGTAGTAGGGGGTGTAGGCCTCGAACTCCGCCGCGCAGGTGTCCACGAGCTTGTAGACGGGCCGGATGCCGAGGGCTTCCCGCGCGCGTCGGATCGCCTGCGGCTGCAGGCCCCAGACGGTGGCGAGCTGCACGTCGCTGTAGCCGAGCTGCTTGGCTTGGCGGACGATCTGAGCGAGACGGCGTTGGTCTGGGGCCGGCGCGGCGTCGGCGGGGGTGTGCTGCTCCAAGTTCGGCACGCACGCCTGGGCAAGCCTCGTCGCGTCGTACAGCTCGCGCTCGAATTCCACCAGTTCCTGCAGGTTGGACAGGAACCAGGGATCGATGCGGCTCAGGCCGTGCACCTGCTCGATCGACCATCCGAGCTTGAGGGCGTATCGGGCGTAGTAGAGCCGGCCCTGGCTGGGGACGCCGAGCTTGTTATGCAGCACATCGTCGGGAATGGGCCAGACGGAGGCGGCCGCCTCGATGAGGTCGGCAGGGGCCTCGGCCGCACGCGACCCGCCGATGCGTAAGGCCGTCCCGACGGCGTGCGCCTCCGGATCACCCTCTTCGCCGGCGAGGGCCATCGCGGCGCGGGTCGCCTCGGCGGCGCGCTCGGCGCGGAGCCATTTGTCGATGGCGTCGAGCCCCAGCCCGAACCGCTTGATCTCCATCGAGCGAATGCCCTTCTGGAGCGCCTCTTTGAACGTGCGACCGATCGACATCCCTTCGCCGACCGACTTCATTTGGGTGGTGAGGGTCTCATCGGCCTCGGGGAACTTCTCGAACGCCCAGCGCGGGATCTTCACCACGCAATAGTCGATGGAGGGTTCGAAGCTCGCCGGCGTCTTTCGGGTGATATCGTTGGGCAGCTCGTCGAGGGTGTAGCCGATCGCCAGCTTGGCGGCCATCTTCGCGATGGGAAAGCCCGTGGCCTTGCTGGCCAGGGCCGAACTCCGCGAGACGCGCGGGTTCATCTCGATGACGACCATGCGGCCCGTGCTTGGATGGGTGGCGAATTGGATGTTGCTGCCGCCGGTCTCGACGCCGATCTCTCGCATGATGGCGATGGAGGCGTCGCGCATGCGCTGGTATTCCTTGTCGGTCAGCG
>CAZKCX010000919.1:0-1945 GCA_964550865.1 uncultured Planctomycetales bacterium | reverse complement strand
CGTCACGGCGGCGGGGCCTTTAGCGGCAAGGACCCGTCGAAGGTCGACCGTTCGGCCGCGTACATGGCACGCTACATCGCCAAGAACGTCGTCGCGGCAAAGCTCGCGGACATCTGTGAGGTCCAGCTTGCGTATGCGATCGGCGTCGCCGAGCCGGTCAGCGTGCACGTGCAGACCGAGGGAACGGCCAAGATCGACGAGGTCAAGATCTCCAAGATCATCCGGGATACCTTCCCACTGACCCCAGCCGGAATCATCAAGCATCTGAAGCTCAAACGGCCGATCTACAAGGAGACGGCGCGGCACGGCCACTTCGGCCGAACGGGGTCGGGCTTTACATGGGAGAAGACCGACAAGGCCGCCGCCATGCGGAAGGCGGCGGGGTTGTAGGCTCGTCGGCTGAGCCACACGGAAGGATGTTTGGACAGTTCGCAAGGTTTGGGTGGTTCATGGCTGAAGAGGTGGTCCACCCACAGAGATGTTCCCTTCGGCGCGCTGCCCGACCTTTCCTGAAAGCAGCTCACGGTCTTCCTCGGCGCCGGACCCGCCGACAAACACGGGCTCAAGGAGGAGGTCGTCATGTCTCGCTCGCGAAGCCGTCTCTCGATGCAGTCCGTCAGGTGCGGGCTTGCTCTCAGCCTGCTGGGGGTTTCGACGGTTGTCCTGATCGGCTGCGGGAACCAACTCGCCGGGACGTTCCTTGGAGGGTTCTTCGGCGGTGGCGGTGGCGGGGGGTTGGCCGTCTCCTCCGCTCCGTATCCCGTCCGAGTGGGCGATCAAATCCAGTTCACGACCACGGGCGAAGGGCAGAACATCGTCTGGCGATCTTCGTGCGATCCCGGCAGCGGCTCGATCAACAATTCCGGTGTCTTCACGGCAACGCAACAGGGCATCTGTACCGTCTGGGCGACATACCAGACCATACCCTCCGACCCGAACATCGCGCCGCAGTCCGCGACATCCAACCGCGTCACCTTCGAGGTCTGGGCCCGGGGCCCGAGCCTCGGTAATTCATGAGCCTGAACGAAAGAGCCTTCGGGGCATGTTCGCCTACACGCCGAAGCCGCCCGTGACCTCGAGCACGTGGCCGGTAATGTAGCTCGCCAGCGGCGTGGCCATCAGGAGGATGCCGGCGGCGGCCTCTTCGGGCTTTCCCGCACGTTTGAGCGCGGTCACCATCGGGATGAAGCCCAACATGTCGCCCGGGACACCGATCGTGACCTCCTGATCGCCGACCTGAATCGTCCCTCCTTGCTCTTTGGGCTGGGTCAGGCGGGTCTCGATACACCCAAAGACGACGCAGTTGCAGCGGATGCCGAACTGCCCCCATTCCTTAGCGATCGTCTTGGTCATGCCGATCACGCCCATCTTGGCGGTGGAGTAGTTGATCTGGCCGGCGTTCCCGAGCGTGCCCGCCGTCGAGGAGATGTTGATGATGCAGCGGGCCTCCGGGTCGCGACCGGCCTTGACGTCCTGCTTGGCGGCCTCACGCATGTGCGGAGCCGCGGCGCGGATCATCCGAAACGGGGCCGTGCAGTGGATATCGAGCATGGCGTGCCACTGATCGTCGGTCATCTTGTGGACCACGCCGTCCCACGTGTACCCCGCGTTGTTCACGAGGATATGGAGCTTATCATAGACTTCGATGGTCCTGGCGACGAGCGTTTCCGGGAAGGCGGGGTCCGTGATGTCGCCGGGGACCGCGGCGGCCTCGCCGCCTGCCTCCTTGATCTCCGCGACGACCGCCTCGGCGGGTTCTGCGTCGCGGTCGGAGACGATGACCTTCGCGCCGTGCTCGGCGAAGAGCTTTGCGGTGGCCGAGCCGATGCCTCGACCCGAGCCCGTCACGATCGCAACCTGACCTTCGAGTAGTCCTGCCATGGTGATTTGCCGTAACCGTTCAGCCCCCACCGGGCTGACTCAACGATACTAATCTACCCCCCCC
>CAZKCX010000918.1:0-1952 GCA_964550865.1 uncultured Planctomycetales bacterium | reverse complement strand
AACCCCTAAGTCCCTGACCGAAAAGAAGATGCAAAATGGGACTGTCGAAGATGGGCCAAGCAGGACGTGCGTCGGCTCGACGTCGCCGAGCTTCAGAGGATCCTACGCATCCAGGGTGTGGTGATTTGAGGTGCCGGGTGAGGCGAACCGGTTGGCCGCGGCAGCAGCTTCACCACCACGAATACCTTGACCGCAATCACCGCAGCTGCTCCATCCCGAAGTGCAGCTGGGCGTGCTTGGTCGTCTCGTAGTGCTCGACGCGGAGTGCGTGTTCGCCGCCTTCCAGATCCACCGTCGTGGTGTTCTCCCGCGGCGGACGCCATCGCCAATCGTCGATGACGCGCTCGCCGTTGATCCACACCCGGACGCCGTCGTCGGCGGACGTCCAGAGCTTGTACCTCCCCGCGTGCAAGGGCACGGTCGTCGTGGCCACGGTGCTGAACCGGTCGGCGGGCACACCGGCCGCCGGCGCGTTGCCCCACCAGGTGAAGTCGAGCGCGTTGGTCTTGACCTCTGCCACCGGGTCGCCGCGAATCAGGCCCTTCGTGTCCTCGCCCTCGTCCGAGCCGCCCTGGCCGGGTTGGCCCTTGAAGAAGCGGACGGTCCAATCGGCCACGAGCAAAACGCCCGTCGCGGTGAAGGTCTTGGCGCCGGCGTCAACGTTGAAGGCGAACGGATGCAGCCCCGCACCCTCCGCCGAGACGCGCAGGACGACCGGCATCGTTCCTCCCATTGGCGCGACGGACACATCGCCGACCACGTCGGCCACCCGGAACTCCCCTGCCGGTCCGCTCAGACACAGCGTCGTCCCCGCGCCGGCGAGCGTGCTCGCAGGGATCAGGGCCGGGGCGCCGCGGAGCGCGTGCGCACCATTCAGCGTGGGGCGGCGGACGAGAATCTCGGTGATGGTCTGGTGGATCGGCCGATCCAGCGCTTCGGGGGCGTAGATCGACCGGAGCAGCGTCAGGACGCGCCATCGCCAGGAGCGGGTCCGCGTGGTCAGCCAGTCGCTGCCGACGGGGCGGCTATCCTCCAGCTGCGCGAGCGTCTCGAGGAGGGCGTCTTCGGCTTGGGTCCACTCCTTCCGCTTCACGTGGCCGGTCGCCTTGGCGGAGAGCTTCGCGGCGAGTTCGTGCGCCTTGAGCGCCCGGGCGTTTTGCGCCTCCGTCCAGGACGGCTTGCCGTCGGGCGGTGTGCGGTCGCGCTGCGTCGTTGTGGGTTGGCGCGGCTTGCGGAGGCGGTTCTGCCGTGCGTGTGTGGCCATGCTCCGCCTTCGCGGGGCCTCGTCGAGCTGGGCCAGGCCGGCCTCGGCGCGGCGGAGTTTCTCTTGAGTCTCGGCGAGTCGCTTCCGCGCCGAGCGCACGAGGGCGTTGGCGTCTTCTTGGGCCGCAGCGACGGCCTGCCACGCGACGTCGGCCTTATGCTTGGCGGCTTCTGCCTCCGCCTGATGGCGACGCGCGTCGGAGATCGCGAGGAACACCGCGATCGTCAGCAGGACGAGCATCGGCACGGTGAGCAGGAGGAGGAACTTGTAGATCGCGGTTCGGTTCTCGAGGGCGTCTCGCTTCCGCGACGTTCGGGGATCGAAATCGGAGTGCTCCGGCATGGCCGTGCCTCCATCTGTGGAACGAAGGCTGATGCCTTCCGCGGTCGCGAAGGCCTTCGAGGCCTTGGCGAAGAAGGCTCACCAACTTCTCCTCATTGTATCGCCGGACGGAAATCGCGGACAGCATAGGGGGAGGAGACAGAAGAACAGCAGGGTTCAGGGTTCGGGGTTCGGGGTTCGGGACAGCAGGGACGGGGGGAACGTCGATGCCTCGACTGGCGCTCGGGGTGAACTCGTACTGCATTTCAGAAGTATCGCGACGATATGCCCGAGCCGCTTGTGGCGAGCCAAGTCGGTAACCGTTCAGCCCTCAGGCAGGTTGGGGAACCAAGGAAGGCATGGGGGC
>CAZKCX010000917.1:0-1957 GCA_964550865.1 uncultured Planctomycetales bacterium | reverse complement strand
CTTCTTAGGGTGCCCAATCTCTTCCTAAGGGTGGTTTGCCACACCTGTCCCGAGCCCTGTCGAGGGAGAGGTCGGGGACACGAATTCGCCCATAGTTTCGGGTTCCCCTCGGCATAAGCCATGGGCCACCCACGGAGGATTCTCTTCCGGCGCACGGGTCGACCTTGACCGAAAGCAGCTCGGTGTGTCATGTCGAATCCACGTTGTCCCACCTGCGGCAAGGTCGTGCATTCCTCCAAGGCCCATCGACCGGTCGAGTTCCCCTTCTGCAGCGAGCGCTGCCGCCTGATCGACCTGGGCAAGTGGTTGAACGGCGACTATCGCATCTCCACGCCCATCGAGTCCCCCGAGCAGGTCGAGAAGCTCCTTCGTGAGCAAGAGCAGGCCGAACGCGCGGAACCCGACGAAGACAACGAAGGCTGATCGCCAACCGTTGCGGGCTGCGCGCGGACGTGTAGACTGGTCCCATACAGACGGTGCCAAGCTGCTTCGGACGAGGTGGGAGCCTTGTGGCACGGCCGCCCCGGCCGTGAGCATTGAATCCCCCAGCCGAGGGCGGCTGGGCCACGGTGGGAGAACTGCACGTTGGAAGCAGCACGGCGGCATGCTCGAGCCGCCGGATTCATCCGGCGCGGCATGCATGCCGCGGCTCGGGCAACGACCGTGGCCTACGTCGATCGTGTGAAGAGGCGCACGATATGGGAAGCACGGTACCAGCAGCTCACCCTCCTACAAACAAGACGGAGTGAGAGCATGAGCGAATCGAACGACATCAACCGACGCGAATTTATGGCCTCCACCGGGAAGCGAACGGCCGCCCTGACGGGGGCGGCCTGGGTCGCCGGGACGGCACCGGCCGGCGCGGGCGTCGTCGGCGCCAACGAACGCCTTCGCTTTGCCTTCATCGGCGTATCGGGCCAGGGGCAGTTCAACCTCAAGACGCTGCTGCTCGAGCCGGACGTCGAGGTCCCCGTCGTGTGCGATGTGAAGGCCGACAAGGCCGCCCTGGCCCAAAAGATCGCCGGCGACAAGGCCGAGATCGCCCGCGACTACCGCCGCGTTCTGGAGCGTAAGGACATCGACGGCGTCTTCATCGCCACGCCCGACCACTGGCACGCCATCCCGACGATCCACGCCTGTCAGGCGGGCAAGGACGTCTACGTCGAAAAGCCCATGACGCACGTGGTGGCCGAGGGACAACGCGTCGTCGAAGCCGCCAAGAAACACAAGCGTGTCGTGCAGGTCGGCACGCAGCAGCGAAGCGGCGAGAACTACGCCCGCGCGGCCGAGCTCATCAAGGCGGGGGGCCTGGGCCGCGTCCATCACGTTCGCTCGTGGAACTGCATCAACCGCATGCCGGGCGTCCGCAGGCCCGAAGGCCAGTCTGTCCCGAAGACCCTGAACTGGGACGTGTGGCTCGGTCCGGCGCCGATGCGGCCGTACGATTCGGTCCGATGCTCCGGCATGCACCGCTTCTTCTGGGACTACGCGGGCGGACGGCTGACGGACCTCGGGGTGCATCAGATGGGCACGATTCAGTGGCTGATGGGCGTGAACGGCCCGACGTCCGCGGTGGCCGTCGGCGGGAAGTTCGCCGTCGAGCCCTGGGACTACTGGGATACGCCCGACACGTTGAACGTCCTGTTCGAGTATCCCGGCTGGACGTGCGAGTTCGTGGTCCGCGACGCCAGTGCATACGCGCCGGAGGGCGCTCGATGGGGCAACGTGTTTCACGGCACCAAGGCGTCGATGTACATCGATCGCGGCGGGTACGAGATCATCCCCGACGGGAAGGGCAAGGACAGGGTCGTTGTCGGCACGCCCCGCAAGAGCGGCGACATGCCCGTCAAGCTCAGCGGCGCGCACATCCGCAACTTCCTCGATTGCATGCGAACGCGCAAGCAGCCCGTCGCGCATCCGGAGGAGGGCAACCGCGCGACGATCCCGCCGCACCTGG
>CAZKCX010000916.1:0-1971 GCA_964550865.1 uncultured Planctomycetales bacterium | reverse complement strand
AGTCGCACTACTTGTGAAACGCCATACTATGCCTGCGCGTCTTGGGCCGCCTGCAGGTGGTCGAGATAGCTCTGGCGCGTGGGGAACAGGTCGACCGCGTCCTGGTAGTACATCTCGGCCGACTCGAACTCGCTCAGGTCGAACAGCACCGTACCCTTCTCGTCGTAGGCCTCGGCGAGCTGGAACTTGTGGCCGTACTTGCTGTCGTCGAGCTCATACGCCCGCTTGTAGGCGCTGATGGCGTAGTCCAGATTGCCCTCGTCCTTAAAGCGATCGCCGACGCGGTCGAACGCCGCGGCCAGGTCGGCCTGCAAGTCCTCGTCTTCGTCCGGGGCGAAGAGCTGTGCCGAGCTCAGCTCGTCATAGGCTTTGCTTTCGATCCCGCGAGACTGCCACCAGTCGGCCATTTGCATGTGGGCGCGGGCCAGGCCGCCCTTGACCGCCGTGTTGGACGGATCGCGGCCGTTGGCTTCCTCGAAGTAGCGGAGCGCATCGCTGGTGCGGCGCTCCTCGAGTGCGGCGAAGCCCATGTCGCCATAGAGCACGCCGATGGCTTGGGCATACGACTCGTTATCCGGGGCGAGCCTTGACGCGGTCGTCAGCTCGGTCATCGCCTCATCGTAGTCGCCCTGCCTCTGGAGGGCCTGGCCGAGCAGCGAATGCGTCACGCCGACGTCCGGGGCGACGTCGATGAGCCCGCGGAAGCGACCGACGAGCGGCTCGAGCTCGCTCTCCTCCGCGGAGACCAGCGCGTTCTTGTAGCTCGCGATCGCCTCGACGGTCATGCCTTCCGACCACATCGCATCGCCCAGCATGGTGTGGGCCTCGACGTTGTCGGGGCTTCGGTCCGCGAGGTAGCCTAGGAGTCGCATGCCGCTCGTCCGCTGCGACGGTCGGCGGATCATCCGGCCGGCGGCTTCCAGGACGTCCGCGTCGTCTTCCTTGAGCAGCCGCGCGGTCATCAGGTCCGATTGGAAACGATCACTGCTGGGCGCGAAGATGGCGGCGCGGGAGAACCACTGTTCGGCCTCGTCGTAGTTCTGCTCTTCCATGTACGTGCGAGCCATCAGGTGGGCGCCGACGGCGTCGCGACCGTCCTCGTCCAGCATGCCTTGGGCGATGTTGCGGGCCTTGTCCAGATCTCCTTCGGACAGGGCGGTCTCGGCGGCCTCGATGACCTCCGCTTTCGCTTCACTTTCCCGTGTGGATGCGGCGCTCAAGGCGAACTGCGAGGCCACCGAGTCGATCACGCTTGCGGTGTTCAGCGTGACCGCGGAGAAGGCGAGGTTGCTGTAGTCGTTCGCGGAGTAAGCGTTGGAGGGGGAGGACGACGGCGTGTAGTACGCGGCTGCACCGAGGGAAGAACCGGTGGAGGACCGTGTCGTCATCGATGTCGACCACACCGATTGGAACGAGCTGAGAACGGATTGAACCACACGGACGTTCATTATCGGTCCCACAGGGATAGTGCCCGCGCAGCGCGTGCCGCGCGGCGCAATACCAGTGGGAACGTACGATTCATTCGTCGCCGAGGCAAATCAGTGGGCGGGAGTTTCTCGCGATCCTGTTTCACGCATGCCGGGAAACAGGCGCATTGGCCCCGTCGAGCGCTCGATTGACCAATCCGCTCTTCTTCGGTGCGTTCCCATCTTGACCGATTGCCCGGCACGGCGATAGGAGTCCCCCAGCCGGAGTCCCGCCCACCCCCTGGGCAACAGACCCGGGGACCCCGAAAAAAGTCACATGACCCCGAGAGAGCGTAAAATGCTCAGACAAATACATTTGCATCTGTTCAGGCTCAGGGCGTTCGCGTCGGGAACGTGTCGTTCCCCGGAACTCGCGCGGGACCGGCCGGGGTGTTGTGCTACAATAAGTATTCCAGTGTTGTGTCGCAACGCATTCGATGGGCGTCCAGCCGATGGGTGGCCTACCTGTTCAGAGGTGGGGACCACGGATTGGCAGCCAATTCGC
>CAZKCX010000915.1:0-1988 GCA_964550865.1 uncultured Planctomycetales bacterium | reverse complement strand
GCCGAGCCCACGACATTGACCTGCGAGCTAGGCCGGGGCTCCTCCAGCACGTGACCGGTGTGCATCAGGCCGTTCTTCTCGCACCACTCGCCGATCTGCCTGGCGAAGGCGTCGACGAACAGGTAGGTGGTGCAGTCGTGGTAGTGCCATCGGGCCTGGCTGACCTTCCGGCCCTCCACATCGAAGAACAGCTCGACGAGGTGGTTCAGGATGTCGTAGCCGTAGCGCTTCTTAAAGACGGTGGGCAGCTTCGGCGTCCACGCGAACTCCGCGGAGTCCCCGGGCTTGCGGAGGACCGGGGGGAACTGCGGCCAACCGTGATTGGGCTCGTCGGTGAAGATGCCGGGGATGGTCTTGCCGAAATGCTCGCCGGTGTGGCGACGGTACTTCTCATGCGTTGTCTGGATGAACTTCTTGACGGCGGCGTGGTCCAGCGTGTCAAGATACGTATACCCGTTGAACCACGATGAGCACGGCACGGCGACCATGCTGAAGGCAAGGGCCGATTCGCCCGGCTGCAGCCTCTTGACTTGCGGCGCGGTGATCCTTCGAACGTCGCGGGCCTTGTCCCCCTCGAGCTTTGCCGCGAAGAGCCCGAGGATCTCCTTGCCCTTTCGCGTAAAGGTCTTCGGGTCGGCGATCTCGCACCGCAGGCGTCGCATGCGGTACTTCGGGTCTCGCGTCACGAGCCCGCCGGCCGCTCCGCTGGGCCAACGGTCCTCATCGTAAAGCCACGCCTCCATCCCGAGGCTCTTGCATTCCTCCACGCATGCCTCGGTCAGGGCGAACCACTCCTTCGACAGGTACGGCGTAGCCAGTCCGACGCGCGAATGCATGAACGCCCCGCCGAGGCCCATCTGGTGCATCACACGAAGCTGCCGCCGAAGCTCTTGCTCCTCTAGCTTCCCGTTCCACGCCCAGAACGGCTTGCCCCGATAGGCCGCTCCCGGTTGCTCGAACCGACGGATCAAAGCCCGCTCACGTGCCATGTCCACTCCTCCAAAAATGCACACTTCCGGCCTTCAGGCAGGGGCCTGTTTGAACAGATACGTCGGAGGATTTCAAGCGCCGCGGGTCAAGGGACCGTCCTCATCGTTGCCATGCCTGCGCCCAGACAATACACTGTACGATCATGTCAGCTCCTGAGCCGACGTTGACACCGTCTGACACGGCAATGGCAGAGCCGGCACCGCGGATGCCCCTTTGGGCAACGCTTGGACTGCCCGTTGCCGTCTTCATCATCACCTGCGTTGCGTTCCTGCCGGCCGTCAAGAATGGTTTCGTCAGCCTCGACGACCACAAGAACTTCCAGAACAACTACCACTATCGCGGCCTGGGTGTGGAGAACCTCCGCTGGGCGTGGACGACGTTTCACAACGGGGCGTACCAGCCGCTCAGCTGGATCTTCTTCAGCGTGCAGTACGTCCTGTTCGGGCTCGATCCCACGGGCTATCACGTCGTCAGCGTCGTGCTTCAAGGCGTCTGCGGCGCGCTGTTCTACTTCGTTGCGCTACGGCTGCTCTCGCCGGCGATGCCTGAGCGCGCGAAGGCGCACCCCGACGGCCTACGCGCCGGCGCGGTCCTGGCCGCGCTGCTGTTCGCGATCCACCCGCTACGCACCGAGGCAGTCGCGTGGCTGTCGACGCAGCCTTACCTCTGGGTGGCGATATTCTACTTGCTTTCGATCTTGGCCTACCTGCGCGCCTGCGAGCCGGATGTCGTGGGCAGACGGAGATTCGCATGGCTCGGGCTGGCTTGTCTCGCCTACGCAGCATCCATCCTGAGCAAGGGCGTGGGCGTCGGGCTCGTGGCGGTGCTGATCCTTCTCGACGTCTATCCGCTCGGCCGCCTGTGGCCAAACCGTCGCAAGGATCGCGCGGGCCCCGGCAACGCGAAGGTCCTGGCCGAGAAGATTCCCTTCCTGCTTCTGGGCATGTAACCGTTCAGCCCTCAGGCAGGTTGGGGAACCAAGGAAGGCATGGGGGCGC
>CAZKCX010000914.1:0-1993 GCA_964550865.1 uncultured Planctomycetales bacterium | reverse complement strand
CACCGCGCCGACGTAGATGCCCGCCATGCCGCCCAATCCGAAGAGCGCGCCCAGCAGCCAGTCCGGGCGGGCGCCGGCGGCCTCGCCGGAGGGGGCCAGCGCGTAGCAGAGCGCCCCGGCGATCGACGTGACCCAGGTCGAGAAGAGCGCAGCGCCCGAGACCACATGCACCGGCAGGTGCAGCACCGAGATGCAGAACGGCGCCATGATCGCCCCGCCCCCGATGCCGTAGGCCCCGCCGATCACGCCGACAACCAGCGACACGAGGAATAGCGGTGCCGTCGCGAACGTGTACCGATGGCCATCAAACTCGATCGCAGCACGAGCAAGACGCAGCGACCCTCCGCTGATCCGGCCGACGGGCGCCCCGCCGACCGACGGCTTCGGTCGGGCGACCGGCCGTCCGCGCAGCTCCGCGACGACGCCCCAAAGCAATCGGACCGCCATGTAGCCGAGCACGAGCCCGACGAAGACGCGGAAGTGATGCGGATCCGGTAGGAACGTGACGCGAATCACGTAGCCGAGGAACAGCCCCGGCACGGTCCCCGCCACGAGGAGCGCGAACAGGGGCCAGGCCAGCCGGCCGTCGCGCAGGTGTCGGTAGACCCCGAGCGGGATCGCCACGACGTTGTACACGAAGTTCGTCGCGCTGACGCCCGGGGCGGTATAGCCCAAGACGCTCATCTGAAACGGCAGCAGCACGAACGCCCCGCTCAGGCCGCCCATCGACGTCAACGCCGACACCGCGAACATCACCAGCGGCGGGAGGAAGAGGTACGTCTCGACGCCCGAGGCGGAAAAGTGGTAGACAAAGACGTCCATGCGCGTGTCCCGTAGCTCGCCGGTTCGACGACGCATTATCGCCGACGCCGGAATCACACGTCCAATCGGTGCGGCTTCCGGCGTGGACGTCTTATGCATCTGCACGGCTCATCTCCTGGATGTGGAGAGACCACTTCGATGGGAAACTCGCTCCGACCAGCCAATCTCGAGGGCTCCCGATGGGACTCCTTCTGGATTCCCTCGAAACCGTTGGCGGGCGTCCATTGTCCATTCCGAGCCGGCCTGTCCTCAGGCCGGTCGAGATCGATTGTGCAAGGCGACGACCGGTTCCCGCGTGGCCTGATACCGCATCGCGTCGGGTGTCGTTAGAGAGAAGGCGAACCGACTTGGCGATGTACGCCGGACCGGCTGTTCGCTACACTACTTTCGTAGGTTGGGGAGTTCCTGTCATCACATCATTGGGAGCCGATCCATGAACCGATTCGCGCGGGGTGTTCTGGTAGTATCCGTCTGTGTGTTCGCATCGAGGGCGGCGGGGCAGGCCCCCAAGGTCGCCTCGACCGTGCCCAAGGCGGGGGCAACGGACGTCGATCCCGGCCTCGGCGAGATCGTCGTGACGTTCGATACCCCGGTCAAGATGAACAGCTACTCGCTCGTCCTCGCGTCCAAAGGCATCTTGCCGGAACTCGTCGGCGACAAGCCCATCACGTTCCGCGACAACAAGACCTGCGTCGTCAAGGTCAAGCTGGCACCGAACACCGAGTACGGCCTCGGGTTCAACAGCAAGACGAGGCAAGGCTTCAAGTCCGCCGCGGACGGCACGCCCGCGGTCCCCTTCGAGCTGCGATTCAAGACGGGCAGCGGTAAGCCCAAGCCCGCTGCCGACGGGCCGCGCGTCCTCAAGACCGAACCGGCCAACGGGGCGAAGGGTATGGAGGCCGGCACGTTCGATCTGAAGATCGTCTTCTCCGAGCCGATGCAGAAGGGCAAGGCGTCGATCATGACCCCGCCGGCGGGCCCTCGGCTGAAGACCATCGGCGCGCCACGCTGGGACAATGCCACCACGTTCGTCGTCCCCCTCCTGCTCGACCCGGCCAAGACGTATCGCATCGGCATCAACACCGGCGAGCAAAAACGGTTCGTCAGCGCGGGCGACGGCACGCCGGCCGTCCGGTTTGAGCTGACGTTCAGCACGGCCAGCGCAAAGGCC
>CAZKCX010000913.1:0-1995 GCA_964550865.1 uncultured Planctomycetales bacterium | reverse complement strand
GCGGCTTCGTGAAGGGGAGCAGATCGATCTAGATGACGCCGATGCGCGGCTGGTACTGGAGCGAGCCAGTGGCCCGGGACAGTGGGAGGTCCGGATCGACCCGCCGACGCCCGCGCCCGAATTGCTCGAGCGTGTCGGTTGGACGCCGCTGCCGCCGTACATCAAACGCCATCAGCGCGGGCCGGAGGACCGGGAGTTCGACGGCCTGGACCGCGCCCGCTATCAGACCATCTACGCCAAGCATCCGGGCGCGGTGGCCGCCCCGACGGCCGGGCTGCATCTGACCGAATCCCTGCTGAACGAGATCCGCGCAACGGGGGTGCGGGTAGTACCGGTGACGCTGCATGTCGGGCTGGGGACCTTCGAGCCGATCAAGGTCGAGCGGCTCGAGGACCATGTGATGCACGCCGAGTGGTATGATCTTCCGGCCGGGTCGGCCCGGGCGATCGCAGAATGCCGAGATCAGGGCGGCCGTGTGGTGGCGGTCGGGACGACCAGCGCGCGTGTGCTCGAGAGCCGTGTCACGTCGGAGGGTTCCCTGCAGGCCGGGCGGGGGATGACGGACATCTTCATCTACCCTCCCTACGTGTTCCGTTGCGTGGATGGGATGTTGACGAACTTCCATCTGCCGCGAAGCACGCTGCTGGCGATGGTCTTCGCCCTCGCGGGCCGAGAGCGGATCCTCGCCGCCTACCGCCAGGCCATCGAGCAAGGATTTCGCTTTTATAGCTACGGGGATGCGATGCTGATCGTCTAAAATGCGCAGGTCGGCCTCCCGGCGGCGAACGGATCGCCGAACGCCGCCGTTTGCAGCGGTGACGCAGGTTTCGCTAGAATAATCCTTTGCAGGGGTTCCCGCGCCGATGAACCGCCTGTCGTGGCCCAACCGCATCACGCTTGCCCGGATCCTCCTGATCGCGCCGTTCGTGACGGCGTTGTTGGGCATGCAGGAGACCCCGGCCGCCCGTTGGTTTGCCGTGGCGGTCTTCTTCGCCATGGCGTTTTCGGATGCCCTGGACGGCTGGATGGCCCGACGGTACGGCGAGGTCACACCCCTGGGCAAGTTTCTGGATCCGCTGGCCGACAAGCTGCTGATCACGTCGGCGATGATCCTGCTGGGCCATCACGCCACCTGCGTACCCGGCAAGCAGATTCCTCATGCCGTGGTGGTGGTTGCCATCGGCAAGGACCTGTGGGTCGTCATCGGGTTCTTGTTGGTCTATCTGGTCACGGGCGATGTCTTCATCAGGGCCCGTCGTCCCGGGAAGTGGTGCACCGCCCTGCAATTGGCGATGGTCGTTGCGGTGCTGATCTGGCCGGAGCTGCACGCGATCAGTTGGGTCTTGGGGCGGCTTCCGGATGCCTTGTGGTGGTCGGCGACGGCGTTGGCCCTTGTGACGGTCGTGGATTACTACCGGTTGGGCATCGCGCACGCGGCGGATACCCAACCGGAGAGCGAAGACGAGTCGGATTCCGAAGGAGCATCATGAGCGAACCCTTTTGCACCATTGACGAGGCCATCGACGAGCTTCGCCACGGCCGGATGATCGTCCTCGTGGACGACGAGGACCGCGAGAACGAAGGCGATCTGGTGTGCCCGGCGTCGACGGTGACGCCCGAGCAGATCAACTTCATGCTGAAACACGCGCGCGGGCTGCTGTGCATGGCGATGACGCGGGAACGGTGTCAGCTCCTGCAATTGCATCCGCAGGCGGTGGAGAATACCGCATCGCTGGGGACGGCCTTTACGGTGAGCGTCGATGCCCATCCTCGTTTCGGCACGACGACGGGTGTGTCGGCGAACGATCGGGCGACAACGATTCGAACGGCCGTCGCAGAGGACGCTCGTCCGAGCGACTTGTTGCGGCCCGGCCACGTGCATCCGCTCCAGGCGCGGGACGGCGGGGTGTTGGTCCGTGCGGGGCAAACGGAGGGATCCGTCGATCTGGCGCGTCTTGCCGGGATGCCGCCGGCCGCCGTGCTCATCGAGATTAT
>CAZKCX010000912.1:0-1997 GCA_964550865.1 uncultured Planctomycetales bacterium | reverse complement strand
GTGCCAGCCGTCGCGCCTGATAAGGCCGTCACGGATGTCCTCAGACGCGTACACCCGCGTGGCCTCGATGTCTTTACGACGGATGTTGGCCTGTGCGATCAGCACGTTCTCATGCTGCGCGGCGATCTGCTGGTGGTACGTCACGGAATAGGGGCTGTCGGGCTTCTTGCGACGCTTGCTGAGGCACTGCGGATAGACGCGCGTGTTCACCCCGGCGGCGAAGACGATCCCCTGCCAGCGATTCTGGGCGTGGATGGCGGCGTACTTCGCGTTGCCTCGTGCTTGTGATCCCTCCTTGACGACAACCGACTCCTTCAAGCTCGCGTCCACCCACCAGCTACCCATGACGTACGCCGGTGTGCAGAAGGTGTAGCGGACCGCACGGGTGTCCTCGCGGTCGAAGACGTACCAGCACGGATGCGGCTGATAGTCCGGCATCTTGTCGATCCCGGTCATCTTGGCGGGCCTGCGGCTGACGTAGGCATAGCTGCCGCGCCGGCGCTCGTCGCGGATCAGGCGATGCACGATCCGCGGGAGCCGATAGCGCGACGTCGCCAGGCAGTGGACGTAGCCGAAGTGCGTATGGCTCTGTCGGCCTCGGGCCCATCGGCCCTCGCCGGAGAGGACGTTCGCCATGTGCATGTACGAATCGCAGTCTCCGCGGCGCGAGTAGTCGCCCTGGTAGACGCGGCTCTTGCCGCCGCCGCGGACGCCGCCGACCTGCTCGACGGCCCAGTCGGCCCAGAGCACGTCGAGCAGCATCGTCATCTTCCGCCGCAGCACGGCGTCTTCGGCGAAGTCGGCCATGTTGAACAGCTCGGGGACCGCGTACTTGCCGTAGGTGCAGGAGCCGCACTCGACGAACAGGCCGCGCGCGACGCGCTCGTCGGCATACGCGCGGTAGTACCGCGTCCATACCCGAACGTGCTCCCTGGCCGTCCGCCCGTCGCGGAGCGGGCGGTCCTTGAACTCCGGCAGGTCTTGCACGGCCTGCAGCGCGAGAAAGGCGTTGCTGAGGTCCATCAGGTCGTGGTTCTCACTGCCCTGGATGAACCAGACGTACCGCAGGTCGGCCCGATCGACCGTGCTCTTCGCCCAAGCGTAGTTCCAGAACAGCTCGTGGATGTGACGCTCGGTCTCCGGCTCCAACCGACCGGGTAGGTGTCCATTGTGGCCGTTGAACAGATAGTACGTTCGCACCCAGAGCCGCATCTGCCACTTGGCGTTCTCGTCGGCGAGTTCCGGCGTCATCGTCGAAGCGTCGCCGAGTAAACCCTCGTAGGCCTGTCGGATCATCCGGTTCGCCTGGGGCAGCTCGCGGTCGAGCCAGAGGCGAGCGATCGCCTGGAAGAGGAGGACATCGGACTTGCCCGCGATGGTGTTCTCGCAGAGCCGATCGACGCCGACGCTCGGGTCGAGCGTCATGCGCGGGCAGTCCTCCCAGGTCGGCACCTCGGCGCCGAAGAGGTGCGAAACCCAAAGAACAGACGCGCATGCGCAAACCTGCAGATGCTTCATTCGAGCTCCTTCGCTTAGACGAAAAGGGGGACAGGCTACTTTTCCGTCCAATTCAACAAGCCCCGAGGTTACCGGCGTGTATCAACGCTTGGGAACGCAAACGGAAGAGGGGGCTTGCGAAAAGTAGCCTGTCCCCCTTTTCGCCGGCTTGATAAGCTGTTCGGTATTGTCGCCTATTCGCGAAGAGTAGAGCGCAAAGGACACGACTGGAAGCGCAAGATGAAGAAGGCCTACGAGGCCCACGAGCTGGCGTACCGCACGATGCGAAAGAAGGGCATTCGCGCGTGGGAACACTTCAGCCGTCGGAAGAAAGGACCGGAGATCGATCCGGATACCCGGCGGTTCCTCACCGACGTCCTCGCCCAGCCGTGGGCACCCAAGGCCGGCAAGGTCGTCGAGCTGGGCTGCGGTACGGGGCCGATCCTGCGGTGGCTGGTCAAGCGCGGCTTCGCCGGGCTCGGTGTCGACATCAGCCGGAC
>CAZKCX010000911.1:0-2000 GCA_964550865.1 uncultured Planctomycetales bacterium | reverse complement strand
AGGCGTTTTTCGTTTGCCGGGACCGCGCGAAACGCTACCGCAGTCGGAAGTCCCTCGTCTTCTCCGCGTCCGGATGCTTCGGCGCGGCCTTCAAGACGGCGCTGATGAAGCTCTCGGCGTCGCCGATGGTGGCCTTACTCCGCAACTCAATGAGCAGCTTGGTCTTCCGCTTCAGCTGCTCCTCCTCGTTGAGCTTTTCCTCGATCTTGGGCTGGGCCTCCACAAACGGAATGCTCCGCTGCTCGAAGCGCTCGCCCGCCCGAACCACCAGCAGCCCCTCCCCGGTCCGGATGACGTCGCTCGTCTCGCCCGGCTTGAGCTCGAAGAGGACCTCGGTCGCCTTGGCGAAGCGGCCCGTCAGCGCGCCGGGGGAGACCGGCCCCCACGCCCCGCCCTTCCCGGCGTTGGGGCCGAAGGAGTAGCTCCGCGCGACGGCGTCGAACGGGATGCCGCTGCGCAGCTCCTCCAGCGCCTGCTTCATGTGTCTCTGGGCGGCGCGTCGCGCCTCGATCCGGCGCGGCCCGCGAAGCGTCTTCCACAAGGCCTGGCGATCGCCCTTGGACGTTCCCTCCAGGAAGGCCCAATACGGCACGTCGATCAGGAACATCTCCACGCGGAGCGGTTGCGTGAACTCCTCCGGGTTCTTCTGGTAATACCGCAGCAGGTCCCGTCGCGTCGGCTTTCGGATGAGCGGCAGGAACATGTCGTTTAGATACTGCTTGACCACGAGCTGCCGACGGAGACGTCGACGCACATCCGTGCGGCTCCGTCCATGCCGTTGCAGATAGGCCTCGTAGCGGGCGTCCCGCCCTTGGAATTCGGCGTTGATCCGATTCCGCACCGTCTCGTCGACGGCCTTGGCGATGGCGGGCTCCATCTCCTCGGTGATCTGCTTCTTGGCCTCGCCATAGGCCAACACCTCGTCAATCAGCTGGACCACCTCCCGCTTGATGTTGTCCTGGAGGAAGCGCCGATACTCGGGCAGGGACATCGTCTGGGTCGCCTCCTCGAGCTGCTTGCGGATCGGGTCGAGCACCTCCTGAACGGAGATCGTCTCGTCGTTGACGAAGAGGATCGGCGTCTCGATGCTGCCCTGCGCGTGCTTGGGCGGGAGCTTGCGTCGGGTCGCCGGCCTCTCCTTGGGCTTGGGCGGCTTGGCCCACTGATCCCTCGAGACGGGCTCGGAGGTCGGCCCGCTCGTGGTCGTCGGGCTGGTCGTGGGGGGCGCGTCCAGGGCATCGTCGCTCATCGCCTTGTTGATCAGATCCTGATCGACGGTGTTGTCGGCCGGTGGATCGGACTCCTTCGCGGACTCGTCTTTCTCCCACCACCGCCACCAGTCCTTACCGCCTCCGCTGCTGCTGCTGCAGCCCAAGGACAGGACCGTTGAGACCGTGAACACCGCAAGGATTGCCGTCCGGGCCATCACGCCACGCTCACCTTCGTTGGTTCCTTCTCGAGCAACCGGCGCAGCATGAGCAGCATCGTCGGCGGCTCGAGGTAGTTCTGCGGCAAACGCCAGTGTACCGTCTGGGCGTCCGGCATGCGCTGGGTCCCGCTCGCGCCGTCGAAGAGCTCGTTCATCAACCCCATGTGCTCCACCGCAAAGATGAGGTCCGGCGGCTTCTTGACGATGGAGAGGATTCGCCATCGAGCCGCCAGGACGCGGATCTCCGCGAGGTCGAGCAGCGTCTGCACCGGCCTGGGGTACTTGCCGAAGGCGTCCTCCAGGTCTGCCTTGAGCTGGTTGAGCTCCTCGGAGGTCCGGCATCGCACGAGGCGTCGGTAGATCTCCATCCGCTGCCGCTCGGACGCGATGTACGTCCGCGGGATCTGCGCCGAGACGTCCAGCTCGAGATGGACCGGCTCGTACTCTTCGACCTTCTCACCCCGCATCCGCTTCACCGCCCGGTCCAGGAGCTGGCAGTACATCTCGTATCCGACGACATAGCGGAATGAGTCATCGGTAATGATGATTTTGAAATGCTTGCCGACCTTGT
>CAZKCX010000910.1:0-2003 GCA_964550865.1 uncultured Planctomycetales bacterium | reverse complement strand
CGGCTCGGGTTGGTAGTCACGGTATTCCTGAAACGCGGTACTAGGTCGGCGCCCATCACCATCGCGAAGTCGCCGCCGGGAAAGGTCGCCCAGTACGCCGTGAGAGGCTTCTTCTTGGGTGGCCCACCTCTGCCTCGGCCCCGCTCGGCGCAAGTGAAGAGGTGGGCCACCCAGATTCAGGTTCCTTCTGACGCACTGTTCAATCTTTCTTGGAAGCAGCTTCGGTCGGGCTTGCCCCGGCCGATGCCTGCGGCTACCTTTGGGCCTCCGTCTCGGGGCGGGACCGCACGCGGATAGGAACAGGACGCCCCGGGTTACCCCAGAACCAGGCACCCAAACGGGAGGAAGTGCGCATGGATTTCGTATTCAAGCGAAGCTACCGCGGGCCGGTCAAGCTGGCCATCTTCGACTGGGCCGGTACGACGATGGACTACGGGTGCTATGCGCCGGCGGTCGTCTTCATCGAGGTCTTCAAGCGGCGGGACGTCGAGATCACCATGGAGCAGGCCCGCGCCCCCATGGGCCTGATGAAGAAGGACCACATCCGCGCCATCTCCAAGATCGACGAGGTCGCCGCGCTATGGGAGAAGGTCCACGGCCGCCCGTGCACCGAGGACGACGTCGCCGACATGTTCGAGAAGGACTTCAAGCGGCTCCAGCTCGACTGCATCGCCGACTACTGCGAGCTCATCCCCGGCACGCTCGAGACCATGGCCGACATGAAGAAGCGCGGGATCAAGATCGGCTCGAGCTCCGGCTACTTCACCGAGGCGATGGAGATCAACTACCGCGAGGCGAAGAAGCAGGGCTACGAGCCGGATTCCAACTTCTGCGCCAGCGATGTCCCCGCCGGCCGACCGGAGCCGTGGATGGTGATGGGCAACATGCAGGCCACGCGGACCTTCCCGCCCGAGGCGGTCGTCAAGATCGACGACACGACGCCCGGGATCGGCGAGGGGCTGAACGCCGGAACCTGGACCATCGGCCTGAGCAAGACCGGCAACGAGGTCGGACTGACGGCGGCGGAGATCGACGCCCTGCCGCCGGAGGTGCGCGAGCGAAAGTTGGCGCGGGCGGACAGGAACCTTCGCCAGGCGGGAGCGCATTTCGTGGTCGAGTCGATCGCCGATGTGCCGTCCGTTGTCGACGAGATCGAGGCCCGGCTCCGCGCGGGCGAGCGCCCATAGGCGCTCCCGAATGGTGTGCGCGCAATTTGGCGGAAAGCAGCCGGCGGTGCTGCCCCAAGGGAATCGTGTGCTCCGACGGTGCAAAGGCGCCTGTCCGAGCCGGCCTGTCCCCAGGCCGGTCGACGTCCGCCGCCGGAGGAGGGACCGGGCCGAGGACGGCCCGGCTCTGAATGGGCGGTTCCGCAACGAGCCGCCCCACTCGGAGGCGCAAGTAGAGTGTCGAGGCGGTCTGCACACGAATCGGGGTGATCATGTCCGTCGAACGGCTGAAGAACTTCGTGAGCGGTATGTGGGTCGAGCCCGCGAACTCGGGCTATCTCGACGTCGAGAACCCGAGCACGGGCGCGATCATCGCCCAGGTCCCGCTCTCGACGGCCGGGGCGGTCGAGCAGGCCATTGCGGCCGCCCGCCAGGCCTTCCCGAGCTGGAGTCGGACGCCCGTGGCACGGCGGTGCGAAATCCTGTTTCGATTCGTCGGGCTGCTGCAAGAGCATTTCGAGGAGATCTCCCGCGGCGTCACCGAGGAGATGGGCAAGTCCCTGCCCGACTCCCGCGCGGAGATGAAGCGAGCGCTAGAGAACGTCGAGGTCGCCTGCGGGATGCCGACGATCCTCCAGGGCGACAAGCTGATCGGCGCGGCCGCCGACATCGACGGCGAGGTCCTCCGCGTGCCCGTCGGCGTGTTCGGGATGATCGCGCCGTTCAACTTCCCGGCGATGGTGCCCTTCTGGTTCATGCCCTATGCCCTGGCCGCGGGCAACACGTACGTCCTCAAGCCGTCGGAGCTCGTGCCGTGCAGCCTCCAGCGCGTGGTCC
>CAZKCX010000909.1:0-2011 GCA_964550865.1 uncultured Planctomycetales bacterium | reverse complement strand
CCACACCGAGTACGGCGGGGACATTCTTCTTGAAGGTCGACCCGTGCGCTTCACGTCGCCCCGCGAGGCGGAAGACGCCGGGGTGGCCATCATCCATCAGGAGCTTTCGCTCGTCCCCTACATGACCATCGCGGAGAACATCTTCATGGGGGCCGAGCCGACCACCGCGCTCGGCACGGTCGATCATCGGCGGATGCGGCGCGAGGCCGAGCGTCTTCTCGAGGAACGCCTCGGCCTGCGGGTTGACGTGAATCAACCCGTGGGCGAGCAGCCGATCGCGGTCCAGCAGTTGGCCGAGGTCGCCAAGGCCCTCTCGCGCGACGCCGCCGTCCTGATCATGGACGAGCCGACCAGCGCCCTGGCCGACGCCGAGGTGGAACGCCTTTTTGAGATCATCCTCCAACTGAAGACGCAGGGCGTGGGCATCGTCTACATCTCCCACAAGATGGAGGAGATCTACCGGCTGGCGGATCGCATCACGGTGCTCCGGGACGGCGACCGGATCGGCACCTCGCCCGCGAGCGACCTTTCCCAGGAGCAGATGATTACCTGGATGGTCGGGCGGAAGATCGATCAGTTCTTCCCGAAGCGTCCGGCCACGGTCGGCGAAGAGGTCTTCCGCGTGGAGGATCTAACGCTGGACGACCCCGGGACCGGCAAGCGGATCCTCGACGGCGTGTCTCTGGTCGCGCGGCGTGGTGAGATCCTCGGGCTGGGCGGGCTCATGGGCTGCGGGCATAGTGAATTGCTCGGCGCGGTCTTCGGTCGGTACGGCAAGCAGGCACGGGGCCGGGTCGTCGTCGACGGGGAGTCTATTCCCGTAGGCACGCCGCCGGCGGCCATTCGGGCGGGCCTGGCGCTTCTGACGAACGATCGCAAGGTGTCCGGACTCGTCTTGCCGATGTCGATTCTGCACAACATGACGCTCGCGGCGTTGGAGCGGGCCGCCCCGGGCGGATGGCTTCGCGGAGGCCTCGAGCGCCGATTGGCCGAACCGTTGGCGGAGCGGCTCAGCATCCGTATGCGGACGATCGACGACGAGGTCAACACGCTCAGCGGCGGGAATCAGCAGAAGGTCGCGCTCGCCAAGTGGCTCATGACCGAGCCGAAGGTGCTTCTGCTCGACGAGCCGACGCGGGGCATCGATGTCGGGGCCAAGCACGACGTCTACGAGCAGATGAACACGCTGGCGGAGGCGGGCATCGGCATCGTGCTGATCACGAGCGAGCTCCCGGAGCTGCTGGCGATGAGCGACCGCATCCTCGTCATGAGCCGCGGACGGATCACGAAGGAGCTGACGCGCGAGGAGGCGACGCAGGAGCGCGTGATGGCCGCCGCGATGTAGGCGCATTGGCTCACGGGGAATCCTCGAAGGGAGACAAGTACATTCGCTGTCATTGATCGCCGACCTTTTCAAGATTCCATCGCCTTCGTCTACAATGCAAACGGGTCGAGCAGCCGCCCATGCTTTGGAGGGAGGTTACTTGGAGGCCGCCGCAGGCCGGGCCTACTACGCCATGTTCTATGTCGCCGAAGCTCTTCTGAACGAGCAGGGCCTCAGCTTTCGGAGGCACGGTGGTGTGCATGCTGCCATATCATCAAGCCGGGCCTGCTCGATACGCAGTACCACCGGTGGCTGTTGGCCGCCTATAACAAGCGCATTACCGCAGACTACGGCGTCGATCCCGAGTTGGAAGGGCAAGAGGTCGCAGACATGATCGATTAGGCAAAGGAACTCCTCGTCGCCGCAAGAAAGCTGCTTTCTGAAGATTCCTCGTGAACACGGCTTCTCCCGGCGCAACCTGCCTTGACGACGCAAGGCGTAATCCACCTCGTCTTCCTTGCAAGGAGAACCACCATGCATTCGCGAACTCGTGCCGTACTCGTCTCCGTGCTATTCTTCGCGGCGCCGATTGGCTGTCAGCGAGAGCAGCCTGACACGCCCGGGGTGAAGAGAAGCACCACCAAACCGCCGCCTTCCGCTGCACAGACCACGAAGCCTCCCACGACC
>CAZKCX010000908.1:0-2012 GCA_964550865.1 uncultured Planctomycetales bacterium | reverse complement strand
TCGCGCCGGGCATCAAGACCACGCCCAAGAGGAAGATCCCGAAGGGCACCTACCTGGCGGACTTCCTGACCGATCAGGCGGAGCAGTTTGTCCGCACGAACCAGGACAAGCCCTTCCTGCTCTATCTCTCGCACTATGCGGTGCACATCCCGCTGCAGGCGAAGAAGGAGACGATCGCCAAGTACGAGGCCAAGCCGAAACCGCCGAAAGGCGTGAACAACCCGATCTATGCCGCCATGGTCGAGCACGTGGACGACAGCGTCGGACGCGTCATGAAGCTGCTCGAGGAGCTCGGCATCGCCGACGACACGATCTTCCTCTTCTTCTCCGACAACGGCGGGCTGCGCCAGCACTACAAGAAGAAGGGACCGATCGTCACGTCGAACGCACCGCTCCGCGACGAGAAGGGCACGCTGTACGAAGGCGGGATCCGCGAGCCACTCATCATCCGCTGGCCGGGCAAGATCAAGGCCGGCAGCATCTGCGACGTGCCCGTGACCAGCGTCGACTTCCTGCCGACCTTCACGGACATCGTCGGCACGAAGACGCCCGCGCACGTGGACGGCGAGAGCCTCCTCCCGTTGCTGACCCAAACCGGCACGCTTCAACGCGACGCGATCTACTGGCACTACCCCCACTATCACCACTCGACGCCCGCCGGCGCGATCCGCCGTGGAGACTTCAAGCTCATCGAGTTCTACGAGGACGGCCGCCTCGAGCTCTACAACCTGCGTGAGGACATCGGCGAGCGACACAACCTCGCCGGAAAGATGCCCGACAAGGCCAAGGCGCTGCGGGCTCAACTCGCCCGCTGGCGGGAGTCGGTCGACGCCAAGATGCCCACGCCGAACCCGAACTACGATCCCCAGCGGGCCCACGAGTGGGGCGACCCCCGCGAGCGAATCCGGAGACGCAAGGAGCGAT
This sequence comes from uncultured Planctomycetales bacterium, assembly GCA_964550865.1. GTDB lineage: Bacteria > Planctomycetota > Phycisphaerae > UBA1845 > JAFGLZ01 > JAFGLZ01. The sequence goes on along the minus strand of CAZKCX010000908.1, from coordinate 1,088 downwards.
GAGCCCTCCGTCCGCAAGGGCTCCCGCAACCACGGGAGGAGAGGCCCGGCAAGCCTCCCGTCACCGACGGGAAGCACAAACGTCGGTAGGAGAAGCAGCTGCGCAGATTTCCGACCCCGACGGTCTCCATCGCGTTTCGGCAAGGCAATAACCCCAAAAACGGCCCTTCCCAGCGCGACACCGATAGGCTACAGTAGGGACAAGCGCGTTAGGTACCGCTAACCTCCTAACCCGAAATCCTGTCTGGCGGTATCGCACATCTTCGGCGCTGCGTGTGTGGAGGGACATCGAATTGCGTGACGTAGACAGACCGTGGGTCAGCTCCTATGACCCGTGGGTGGAGCCGGACCTTTCCGTACCTCTAGTGACCTACCCGGACCTCCTGGAGGAGGTCTTCCGGGACTTCGGGGACCGAGCCGCGTTCCACTTCATGGGAACGACCTGGACGTTCCGCCAACTGGACGAGGGCACACGGCGATTCGCCGGCTTCCTGCGTTCGATCGGGTGCGAACCCGGCAGCGTCGTGGGCGTGAACATGCCCAACATGCCCCAGTATCTGATCGCGCATATCGGCGCGCTTCGTGCAGGGTGCGTCATTACGGGGGTCTCCCCGCTGCTCTCCTCGAAGGAGATCGCCTATCAACTGAGCGATTCGAATGCCCGCGTCCTGGTGACCTTGGATGCGATCTACGAACACCGGCTTGCGCCCGTGCATGAGAAGGTCCCCAACCTGTCTCACGTCGTGGTGACGAGCGTCGGCGATTTCATGCCGCCGCTCACGCGGATGCTCGGCAAGGCGTTCAAGAAGATTCCACGCGGGAGGGTCCTGCCGCTCCCCAACAAGACCACCGTGTGGTTCAAGCAGACCCTCACGAGCTGTCCTCCCATCGATGCGAACGCCCCGAGGTCGATGGAGGATACGGCGCTGATCTACTACACCGGCGGCACGACGGGACCGGCCAAGGGGGCCGAGCTCACCCATGAGAACCTGACGGCCGCGCTGGTGCAGGTCGCTAACTGGTCGAATCTCGAGCGGGGCGGCGAGCTGTTCTGTTCCGGAGCCCCGCTCTTCCATATTGCCGGCGCGG
>CAZKCX010000907.1:0-2019 GCA_964550865.1 uncultured Planctomycetales bacterium | reverse complement strand
CCGATCTGACCTGGCGGGCCAAGTCGAGCTACCTCGAGACCGGCGCGAGCCCCAAGATCGTCAGGATCCTGCTCGGCCAACTGCGGGAGATGAAGTAGCCTCTCGTGGCATATCGCTTGATCGTCAGGGCGATTGTCGATAGAACGGCCGGACCATGAAGCGATGCTGCGCAGTCTTGGGTCTGGTCCTGGTCGGCGGTTGCATCCGGCCGTCCGAGCCGATCGGGGAATGGCTCGAGCCGGAGCAGGCTCCCGAACCGTCGACGCAGCCCGCCACGGATCCCGAGATCGAGGCCGTCGCCTCGGGCAACAACGCCTTCGCCTTGGACCTGTATTCCCACCTGGCCCGCCAACGGGGCAATCGCGTGCTCTGCCCGTTCAGCCTGCGGACGCTGCTGGTCATGGTGTACGGCGGAGCCCGAGCCGAGACCGAGCGAGAGATGGCCCGGGCCTTGCGGCTCCGGCTCGACAAGGGCAAGGCGCTTCCCGTTCACGGGAGATTCTACGAGAGGCTCCACAAGGAGGAACGGCGAGGCCCGGTGGAGCTCTTCGTGGCGGACTCGCTATGGGTGGACCGGCGCTTCCGCCTGCGATCGGACTATGTCGAGCTGCTCCGACGGCACTACGGAATCCCCCTCCGTCGCGCCGACTTCGACCGGGCGCACAAGCGGATTCGCGTCGAGATCAACCAGTGGGTCGAAAAGCAGACGCGGGGTCGGATCGCCGAGCTGATCCCGCCCGGGGTGCTCACGCCGTTGACGGCGTTGACGATCGTCAACGCCGTGGCCTTCCACGCGGAGTGGGCGGCTCGATTCGATGTCGAGCAGACCAAGGAGGCACCGTTCTGGCTTGCGAGGGGAGGCTCGGTCAAGGTGCCGTTGATGACTACTCGCGGTGCGTATCCCTATGTCGACGGGGGATGGTTCCGGATGCTCGAGCTGCCGTACGCTGGCGATGCGCTGTCCATGCTCGTCCTCGTGCCGCGGGAGGACGACGGCCTGTCGGAGCTGGAGACGACCCTCACCCCGGTGAACCTCGATGCCTGGCAGAAGGGGTTGAAGAAGACCGACGTACGGGTCTTCCTGCCGAGGTTCGAGGTGCATTCGAGCGTGCGTCCGGTAGAGGCGCTCCAGGCCATGGGGATGCGCGAGGCCTTCGGCGTCAACGCCGACCTCACCGGCTTGAGCACCTGGGAGAAGATTTGGATCTCTCACATCCTGCATGGGGCGACGATTCGCGTGGACGAGCGAGGCACAGGAGCGCCCGCCGAATCGGCTGCGACGATGACGCCCGGGGCGGCTACCGAGGCATCACCCGACGTGATCTTCCGCGCGGACCATCCCTTTCTGTTTCTCATCCGCCATCGCCCAACCGGCGCGATCCTCTTCGTCGGGCGCTACGTCGATCCGCGTGGCTAGTGGTGGAGTGCGGCAATCCGCGCTGCGGATTGCTTGTGTGATTCTTGGAAACGCCCGGCGTCTTTGGCGCCGCTTTGGATCCCATCGCGCGGTAGAAGGCCGTCCAAACCCGAGCCTATTCCAATCCTCGCTCGCGAAGCATGGCCCCGGCGCGGGCGAGGTCCTCTTCGGTGTCCACGCTGAAGCCGCTGAGCGCATGGTCCTCGCAATGGGTCTCGACAACGCGGAGTCGATAGCCGTTCTCGAGGACTCGCAGCTGCTCCAACGACTCGACCTGCTCGAGCATCGTGGGCTCGAGCCGGGCGAGTGTGATCAGGAACTCCCGCCGGTAGACATACAGGCCGACGTGCTCGTAGACGGCGTGCGGCACGTCCTTCTCCGGATACGGAATGAGCGACCGCGAGAAGTACAGGGCGTTGCCGCTGCAATCGACGACACACTTGACCACGCCGGTGTCGGATACGTCTGCTGCGGAATGGATCGGATGCATCAGGGTGCACATCGGGAGCTCGGGATCGTCCAGCAGCGGTTGCGTGGCCTCGTCGATCATGACCGGATCGATGAAGGGCTGATCGCCCTGGACGTTGACGATGATGTCCGCC
>CAZKCX010000906.1:0-2022 GCA_964550865.1 uncultured Planctomycetales bacterium | reverse complement strand
GATTCGCGAGGCAGGCATGACCATGCCCATCGTGATGCTGACGGCCCGCGGGCAGGAGATCGACAAGGTCCGTGGCTTGGAGATGGGGGCCGACGACTACATCACCAAGCCCTTCAGCGTCCGTGAGCTGCTCGCGCGGATGAAGGCGGCCCTGCGCCGAAGCGGGAGCATGGGCATGGTGCCCCGCAACCTTCGCATCGGCGACTCCGACGTCGACCTGGTCAAGGGAACGATCCGTCGAGGCCGAAAGCGGTTCAACCTCGGGCACTACGAGATCGAGATCCTCAAGATGCTCCTGGAGAACGTCGAACAGGCCGTCCCACGGAACGACATGCTCGAGGCCATCTGGGGTATCGAGGGCTTCCCCACCGACCGGACCGTCGACAACCACATCGTGAGCCTCCGCCGGAAGCTGGAGCCGAACCCCAAGAAGCCTCAACACATCCTGACCGTGCAACGGGTGGGCTACAAGCTGGTGCCGTGATCCTTCGTGACGACGCGTCGGGGGCCGCGAAGGAAGGCGATCAACTCTTGGTTCCGTTCTTGCCGTTGGCGTTCTTGCCGACGAGCTCCGCCGGAAGCGGCTTGGCGTTGCGGCATTTCGGGAAGGTGCTGCAGCTGAGGAACTCCCCGCTACGACCGGTGCGAATGACCATGTTCGCCCCGCACTGATCGCACACGATGTCGGTGGGTCTGGGTTTGGGCTTGTCGGGGGCGGGGCCGAGCTGCTCTTCCGCCTGCTCCCGTGCCTTCTTGTTCAGTCGTCCCGTCGTGCGGCATTTGGGGTAATTCGTGCAGGAGAGGAACGGCCCCCACGGACCGCGCTTGAGGGTCATCTCGCTCCCGCATGCGGGACAATTGACCGGGTCATTCAGGGCGTCGATGGCCAGGTTGCCGGACTTGGTCAAACGGACGCCCGTGTTGCCCTCGTTGTGCGGGACGGTGCCGGCCTCCGCGGGACCCTGGAGGGCTTCGGCGGCGTTCGCGCCGGTCTTCGTCGGCGCCTTGCCGCCCGCCTTTCGCGCCGTCGATGACGTCGCCGCCGCGCGCTCTTGCGTTTGAGGCGGCTCGGTCTGGCCGTCATTGGTCCGTCCCTCGGCGCGGGCCTCGGCGAGGAGCTCCTCGAGCTTGTCGATGGGCTTGGCGTTACGACACTTCGGAAATCCGCTGCACGAGAGGAACTTGCCTCGTCTGCCCGTGCGAATGACCATGGGGCTCCCGCACTTCTCGCAGTTGAAGCCTGCGGGTTCGGGCGGCTCCTTCGGCGGGGGCTCGACGTAGATACCGGGGGGCAGCGGGGCGGTGTTCCGGCACTTCGGGTACGCGCTGCAGCCGAGAAACGCCCGGCGGCCCCGGTGGCGAACCTTCATCTCCGCACCGCATTGGTCGCAGGTCTCGTGGATGTCCTCTTCCTTCACGAGCTTGAGCGGATTGCCGTCCTCGTCGCACGGAATGGTGTTCGTGCAGTCGGGGTACCCACTGCATCCGAGGAACGGGCCGCTCCGCGAACGACGCAGCACCATCGGCTGACCGCACTGCTCGCAGGTCAGGTCGGTCGTCGTCGGGTGAATGGGGTTGCCCTCCCGATCGACGTCGAGCGTCGCCTTGCAGTCCGGATACGCCGAGCAGGAAAGGAAGCGACCATTCTTGCTCCAGCGATAGACCATCGGCTGCCCGCACTTCGGACACGCGTGTTCGCTGGGCTCGGCCTTGGCGACCTCCATCTCCTCCCCCGCCCGCGCGAGGTCCTCGCTGAACGGGTCGTAGAACTCCTTGAGGACCTCCACCCAATCCATCTCGCTCTCGGCCACCTTGTCGAGATCGTCTTCCATGTGGCTCGTGAACTTGACGTCCATGATGTCGGGGAAGTGCTCGACGAGCTTGTCGGTGACGACCATGCCGAGCGAGGTCGCGTAGAACCGCCGGTCGTGCTGCTCGACGTAGCCCCGATCCTGGATCGTCTGAATGATGGCGGCGTACGTGCTGGGACGACCGATCCCCTCCGCCTCGGGCGTCTTGACC
>CAZKCX010000905.1:0-2025 GCA_964550865.1 uncultured Planctomycetales bacterium | reverse complement strand
GTGCTCAGCGGCGTGCCGACGTACTCGCCGTTCGGCAATTCGATCCCCAGGACCATGACGCCTTCCTGGGGAAGTCGGAGCTCCTGGAGGGTCCTGCCTGCCAGCCAGTCCCCCTCTTGCACCTGAAGCTCCGTGATCTGATACTCCCCGCCCAAATGCAGCAGTCGCGCATAGTCGCGGACCTCAATGTCCGTCCAGCGCTTCAGCAGGAAGCGAATAACGCGTGACAGTCGACGATCCACCCATTGGCTCTGCGCGATCGTCAGCAGCGCGGCGATGGACGCCACCAGGACCACCGTTCGCAGCAGCCAGCTCTCGGAGTGTGCGGTGTTCACGAAGGTCAGGATTGCCGAGGAGATCACCGTGACGATTCCCGCGTTCCCCAACAGCATAAGGACCATTAGGATTCGCCGCCGCACGGGATGATTCATCATCTTCTCGGATTCCGACGTGGTGAAGCCCACGCCCGTTAGGGCTGAGCGGGCCTGGAACCGCGCCGTCTGCCGTGACAGGCCCGTGAGCGACAGCGCAATGGTCGCCACGCGCGTGACCAACAGAGACACCGCCAACACGACGACCAAGGCGATCACCGCAGCCATGACATGACTCCCTCTTTCGGAAGAACCACCGCCGAGCGCCCAGCTTATCCCTCATCATGCCACAGGCCAAAGGGATTCTCGTCGGGCCGGCACCAGGCGGTCAGCGTCTCTTCCGCTAAGCTGTTCCCCGCGATATTCGAACACGCGAGCAGCTTCGCGTTGTGTGGCACGGCCGCCACCGGGCCTGAACCGTGAAAGGCTCCCAGCCGAGGGCGGCTGGGCCACACTGCGAATTCAGCCGAGGGCGGCTGGGCCACACTGCGAATTCAGCCGAGGGCGGCTGAGCCACACTGTTCGATCTTTGCCGCAGGCAGCTTACTATCCGATGCCGCGATCGCCGGTCTCTGGTACAATGCCGACTTCTTCAGAAAGGAGCTACCCATGAACACCATAAGGAATCGATGGATGCCGGCCGTGGTTCTGAGCCTCGCGCTGGGTTGGATGCTTGCCCAAACGGCCTCGGCCGATTGCGGCACGTGCGAAAAGGACAAGGACGGATTCGTCAAGCTCTTCGACGGCAAGACGCTCGATGGATGGATCCAGCGGAACGGTAAGGCCAAATACGCGGTGGAAAACGGCTGCATCGTCGGGACGGCCGTTCGGCGGACACCCAACAGCTTCCTCTGCACGAAGAAGGACTACGGCGACTTCATCCTCGAGCTCGAGTTCAAGGTCGACCCGGGCCTGAACTCCGGCGTGCAGATTCGGAGCCTGAGCAAGAAGGAGTACAAGAACGGTCGCGTCCACGGCTATCAGGTCGAGATCGATCCGTCGCCGCGTGCATACTCCGGCGGGATCTATGATGAGGCCCGTCGCGGTTGGCTCAACGATCTCAGCAAGAACGAGAAGGCCCGCAAGGCCTTCAAGCCGAAGCAGTGGAACAAATTCCGCATCATCGCCAAGGGCGATTCGATCAAGACCTGGATCAACGGCGTGCCCGCAGCGGACCTCAAGGACGACATGACGGCCAAGGGCTTCATCGCGCTCCAGGTGCACGGCATCAAGAAGAAAGAGCAGGAAGGCCTGCAGGTTCGCTGGCGCAACATCCGTCTGAAGGAGCTGAAGTAGCTCGTTTTGCATTTCGGCGACCGTTTCCGCAAGCAAGAGCACATTGGCGTGGGCGGGGCGTTGCGGCTCAGGCTGTCCTCGCGCGCACGCTCTACGCGGCGAGGCTACCGGCATCTTGCATGTTCCTGCCATGATCGAGCCTCTCCCTTCTGCTGTCGGGAACGGAAGCTGATCGGAAAACGCCCCATCCCGATGCGCTTGCCGTCGTTGTCACATCCGAAGCCAAAGACTGTTTACCAAACCCCTTCGACCGGAACAGGTTGACTTTGTGGGTCATCTCCGTATCCTACCGGGCTATCGTATCGTATCGTGCCGTGATTGTTCCATGTCCTTTTGGTCTTCCGAATGATAGGAGGTG
>CAZKCX010000904.1:0-2027 GCA_964550865.1 uncultured Planctomycetales bacterium | reverse complement strand
ATCCCCTGCATGAGCGGTCAGACCGAGGTGTTCGCGGACCACGGCCACCGCTTCCTCCGAGACGTCGACGCCCGTCACGTCGTACTCGTTTCGGGCGGCGAGGAGGAACGCGCCCGTTCCGCAGCCCACGTCCAAGATCGTCCGGGCCTTCGGCGCTAGGCGCCGGAGTAGGCGCAACCGCCTGCGTCCGTTGGCGACGGCCGCGCGCTGCGCCGCGGCGCCGCGTTCGTCGCGGCTGTGCTGGGCGAGCTGCTCGGTGAAGTAGCGCTCACGGTAGATCTCGCGGAGCCGTTCGGACGGGGGCGGGTCGGCCACGAACCACGTCCCGCACGCGCGGCAGCCGCGAATCTCCCAGCCGTTCTTGCGAAAGAGGCGACCGCAACGCGCGTGGAGACAGGCCGGGCAGGTTCGCGTCATCCTTCTGCCTGCCTTTCTTGGTCGGCTGCTTGGGAAGGCTTCCGCCCTGCTTGCGGTCCGTATTCGACGTACTCCTGGATCTGCTGGGCGAGGCCCATGAGGATCTGTGCCTCGGTTCGCGTGGGTTCGGCCCGGCCGAGCACTGCGCGGATGGCGGCGAGCAGGTGTTCCGGGTGCTCCTCGCGGAGGTAGCCGATGTCGAGGAGCGCGGCGCGGAGCTTGTCCATGAGCCGGGCGAGCATGGCACCGTCGGCGAGATCCGCCTGCGGTTGTTGTCTGACGTCGCTCCCTCGCTTGACCCCGGCGCCATCGCCTTCCGCTGGTCTTCCGTTCACAGCCGGCCTGCTGGCCCGGCGAAGCCGCGTCGCGTTCCGCGACGTAGGCGAATCCGGATCCCCAGGCAAGGTTTCCGATTCCCCATTCAGAGCCGGCCTGTCCCCAGGCCGGTCCTTGGCCGCGACGAAGAGCTCGTAGGCGCAGACCATCACGGACGTGGCGAGGTTGAGGCTCGGGTAGTCGTCGTGCGAGGGGATCCGCATGGCCGCGTCGCAGGCGAGCATGTCGGAGGCCTCGAGGCCGTTGTCCTCCGGCCCGAACAGGAAAGCCACGCGCTGTCCGGCGGAGATTCTTCGCACGGCCTCGCGGGCCATCTGCCGGGCGTTGCTCTCGATGGCCTGTCGGTATCGGCCGCCGCGACAGGTGGCCCCGACGGTCCAGTGCACCTCGTCGAGGGCGTCGGCCAGATCGTGAACGATTCGCGCCGAGCGCAGCAGGGCCTCGGCACGCGAAGCCCGCTGTCTCGCCCGACGGTCGGTCGGGTCCGCCTCGGGAGCGACCAGCACGAGGTCCGACAGGCCCATATTGGCCATCGCCCGTGCGGTCGCACCGAGGTTGCTCGCGATCCGGGTGCGGACGAGCACGATGCGGACGTTGTCGAGGGTCGAGGTCATCGGATCGCATTGTAGCACGGACCGAATCGCCCGACGCCCCGTCAGCGGACCACCTCGGAAAGTGGGCGTGAAGGCGGTTGAAACTCGGTGTGCGCGAGGGTATAAGCGGGGCGGATCGTTGAAGGAGCAACGCCCCGGACCACCCATGCGAGACTACTTCCACAACGTTTGGTCCACGGTCAGCACGATCCTGCTCGGGCTGGGTGTGACCCTGCGTTATGGTTTCGCCGAGACGATCACCCAACAATACCCCGATCGACCTCCCACGATCAAACCGCGCAGCCGAGGTTTTCACTGGATCGAGGTGGAGCGATGCATCGCCTGCGAGGCGTGCGCGCGGATCTGCCCGGTCGAATGCATCCGCGTCGGACGGTCGAAGCCCCGCAAGCTCGACAAGCAGCTTGGCGTGGCGGTCGGGGGCGCGTTGGTGACGTACGAGATCGACTTCGGAAAGTGCCTGATGTGTGGGCTCTGCGTGGAGTCCTGCCCCACGAATTGCATTCACATGGAGGACAGCCACGACATCTCCTGCTATCGGCGGGAGGACTGCGTGGCGGACTACATCGCGCTCGCGCGAGAGGGCAAGCAGACGATCATACCGGCGTGGATGGTCCGGCGGGGCGCGCCTGAATGGGTTCGGGGGCGTCGGAGCTCGGCGTC
>CAZKCX010000903.1:0-2038 GCA_964550865.1 uncultured Planctomycetales bacterium | reverse complement strand
ATGCCCATGCCAGTGGTAGGTTACCTCCTTGACGGCCTTTCCCTGGACCCTGTCCGCCACGACGACCCGCTCCTTTTCGGACAGCCAGACCGTTCGAACGACCGATGCCGCACCGGCCTTGGCGGGATAGCATTTCGTCAGGTCGATCGCGGTGCGGTACGTGTCCTTCTCCGTTTGTTCCAGGGCAAGCAGTCGGGGGCTCTTGGCGCTCTGGGCGCAGCCGTTGATGACCGGACCATTGTGCGCCGTCGGCCCGATGGTGAACTCGCGCTCGGCGTCTTTCATGTACTGCTGGTAGCCGGGATCAGCGACGATCCAATGCCCGCGCGTCCCGATCACGATTGTCCCGTTATCCCGTTGGATGTGGTTCATCGGCGAGCTGGAACACGAGACGGCGGCCGCCACATCGTTCGCATCCCAACCCGTGCGCAGGACGACCGCGTAGTGTGCGTGGAGGGCACCGGCCTTCGGCGCTGCTCCGGAGAGAGCCTTCGCGGATTCCTTCAGCGCGGCGAGCCCGGCGGTCCGGAACCGCTCGAGCGAGCAGCGGCTTAGATGCCATGCGCGGAGGTCGTTCGGGCGGATCCGTTGCAGCTTGGCCTGTGCGGAGAGATGGAAGGGCATCGCCTTCGGTTCGACGTCGCTGAGGTTGGCCACCTCTTCAGCCGCTCCCGGGGCCGCGAGCCTATACGACTCTTCCAGATAGCTCCGCAGGCTCGGATGCTTGAGGATCGCGCCACGCGCGTCCTCCTTCAGTGCCAAGAGCCAATCCGCCACGAAGTCGAGGACGTAGCCGTCGTAGGCCACGCCCTCGACAACGCCCTTGGCGCGGAGGTCGAGCGATGCGCCCAGCAGGGCCAGCAGACGTCGATCGAGCGCTTCGGCAGCCGGATGTCCGCAGACATGGGCGGTGAGCGCTGCACCGATCGTGCCGATGATGCCGATGTTGTGCAGGGCTCGATGCGGTGCCTTCGAATGTAGGATGTCGTCCTTCGTCTTGTAGCGCCCGTGCCGCTTGTTGGAGCCCGGCTGGATCTCCTCGACGTGACGACGACAACCGGCTCGGATCTGCTTCCGCAGACTCTCGCTCGGCCAACGCCACTTCTCGTGTGCCGTCCACAGGATTCGTCCGGCGTGGGCCGACGACAGGTCGGGTCCGCCGTACTGGGCGTACTTGTTCCACCGTGCCAACGCCTCGAGGTCTTGCGTCGTCGCGTCCCGAGCTTGGGCATCGCCGAGCCACTCGGCCACCCAGCCGAGGGCATTGAGGCGCTCTTCCAGCTCCCACGTCATCCACGTCGCCCACGGGTAGTTGCCGATCGTCGGAACGGGGACGGACGGCAGGCACAGACCCGGCACGGGTAGCGGATACGCCAGCTTCCTGCGGATCCGGTAGTAATCGACGACGAGGTGGCGCTGCGCCAGATGAAATCGGCTCCGCTCGCGGACGATCGCCTCAATGGCTGCTAGCGTGTCCTTCTCTTCGGAACGGGTTGCCCCTTTGGCGGCACCTGCTGATGCACGTGCCGATTCGGCCGCGCCCGCTGTTGCGACCATGCCCGCACCGACCGATTTGATGAACGTCCGCCGCGATGTGCGTCCTGAAGCCATAGTTTCTCCTCTCTGTGCGTCTCTTGCGGCGATTCTCCCTACCCACGTCTCTTGCCACCCGCCCACCCGGGAGTATAGGCCACGATCCGGCCGCAAGCGAAGGGGATATCCACCGCGCCCGATCCGCCAGGCGTACGGGCCGAAAGGAACCTGCCTACTTCTTCATCCAATGCCAGTGGGACGACGTGTCCAAGCAGCCGAATGCTTGTCCGTCGATCTTGGGTGCCCGGCATCCGCCTATCCTTGTGTTGGATCAGAATGGAGAGCCACACATGTTCACCATCACGAAGGACCTCGTGCTTCCCTCCACGGTGACCGGCTCCTGGCCCAGGGCGAGATGGTTTGACGTCAGCCTGTGGGGCCGCCCGCTCGATACCTGCATGATGGACGTGCGGTTCCGCGAGAAGTTCCAGGACGCGCTATCCGT
>CAZKCX010000902.1:0-2049 GCA_964550865.1 uncultured Planctomycetales bacterium | reverse complement strand
TCGGGCAGCGATAGTGGCGGGTGCGGTCCTGTCCATAGTCGCACGACTTGTGAGACTCGGTACTAGCCGGGGACCGTCGACGTGCGGAGAGATCCGCCGCCAGTATGGAGTGAAGATATGAAAACGCGGCTCCCGCCGTCAGGTACACTGGCGGCGTCAATTCTGAAGGAAGGAGCCGCGGCGACCATATCGCCGCTTTGGCTTCTTCTGCAAAGGCGGGGGTTGCTGCGGCTTCGCCCTGACAAGCCCGCGCATGTTGTGTGGGGAAAACGGCTCGACCGAGAGGACTCACGGCCAAGATGGCCGTGCTACCCAACACGGGCGACCCGCGCCCGTGGGGACTCATGGGCAAGATGCCCATGCTACACGCGAGGGCTTCTCCTCGAGCACCACGCGGAAGCCGACGTTGAACACACGCTGGTAGGGCCGATACGCCAGGCGGAACGACGAGCGGGCCCGCTTCGGGCGGTCGTACCACGAGCCGCCGCGGACGACGCGCCGGCCGGTCGCCTTGGCGTCGTTCCGCCCGTCGTCGTCGCGATAGGGATACTCGCGATAGAGCGACTGCGTCCACTCGGCGACGTTGCCGTGCAGGTCGCAGATGCCCCACGGGTTCGGTTGATATGCCCCGACCGGCGCCGAGACGTAGTGCCCGTCGTTGAAGCGATCATCGCGCGGCACCCAGTCGTCGTACTTCGTCGGGTTCTTCAGCGGCGAGCTGAGCATGTACGGGTTGTCGGCCAGCACGGCGATCTTCGCGTCGCTGAGGTTCGCCCGCTTGCCGAAGTCCGCATCGCCGCCGCCGTACCAGAAGCCGCCGGCCGATCCGGCGCGGCAGGCGTATTCCCATTCGGCCTCGGTGGGCAGGCGGAACCGCTCGCCCGACCGCTCGCTGAGCCATTGGCAGAACGCCGTCGCCTCCTCCCACGAGACGCGGACCACCGGCTGGTTCGGCTCGCTGACGGGATAGCCGTGGACGCCGAACTGGTAGAACCGCTTGCTCTCGACGCGGCTGTCGTGCAGCGGGTCGAACCGGGTGAACTGCGCGTTGGTGACCTCGAACGTGCCGATCCAGAACGGCCGATCGACCTTGACGACCGATCGCGGCCTCTCGTCCGGATGGCCGTCGGCGCTGCCCATGACGAACGCACCGGCTGGAACGAGCGACAACTCGAGCGTCACGCCGTCGCCGAGTTGGATCGTCCGCGTGGTCTTGCCGCTCTTCACGTCGAGGGCCTTGGCGGTTTCGGTCTGCCTGCGCTTGGCCTCGGCCGCATCGAACGGCCAGCCCTCGCACGCGATGGGTCCGGGCTTCGGCGGGGCGACGGCGGCCGGCTCGAGGGGCGTGGCGTCGTACTTCGGCGCGTCGGGGATGGCCTCGAAGTCGACGTCGACGTTCGCGTAGCGCTTACGCATCTCATACGACCGCTTGGCGATCTTGGCCACCTTCTCGGGCTTCTCGATCTCCGTCCACGTGCCGTGGTAGGGCGTGTTCAGGTCGATCCACGTGATGATTCGATCCCACGCCTCGGCGTCGAGCTTCACGCCGTGGTGGCCTTTCATGAGCATCTGCACGAGTTCGGTCGTGTCGGCGTGGTACTCCATCGGCGTCAGCAGGTGGTAGTTGCTCTCGATGCCGGGCCGCCGCACGAACCGGTGCAGCTCGGCGTAGGCGACGGAGAACTTGCCGGCCCTGCCCGTCCCGCCGCCGTTGCCGGGGCAGACGCTCTTCCAGTCCTTGATCATCTTGTCGCCGCGGAGGCAGGGGATCTCCTTGCCGTCGGAGCGCTTGCCGCCATCGTGACAACCCACGCAGTACTTATCCAGCACGGGCTGGACCTCGCGATGGAACGCGAACCCGCGAACCGGCCCGTGCCACGGCTCGATCTCGTGGGGTTTGCGATTGGCCGCGAGGATGTTCCGCACCGGCGGCGTGGTGTCTTGCCGCTCGTGGCAACCGACGCACGAAAGCACCTCACCCGGCATGGCCGTGAACCAACTCCGCATGATCTGGAGCGCCTTGCCCTCGGAATCGAGCGGCTGCACGGA
>CAZKCX010000901.1:0-2080 GCA_964550865.1 uncultured Planctomycetales bacterium | reverse complement strand
CTCGTCTTCCTGGTCGTCGTGACCATCGCAGCCGTAGTAGCGTGGCGTCGGTGGAAGGCGGGCCTGGTGCTCTGGGCCTACTACGTCATCGTTCTGTTGCCGCTGACGCATCTGGTCAAGATCGGACGTCAAGCGGCCGCCGATCGCTACAGCTATGTCGCCTGCATGGGGTGGGCGGTCTTGGGCGGCGCGGGCTTGTTGGCTGCATGGAGTCTTCGCGCGCGGCGACGGATGTCTTTGCAGGCCTTCCAGGCCCTTCTGGCGGCCGTCGCGATCGTCTGTATCGCGCTCGGGGCGTTGTCCTGGCAACAAGCGCAGGTCTGGCGCGACGGCCTGCACTTGTGGGCCCGTGCGGTGGAGGTCTCGCCGCATCTCTCCACGCCGCGGAACAACCTCTCTCAAGAGTTGATCGGACAGGGAAGGCTCAAGGAAGGCATGAAGCAGATCCGCAAAGCTGTCCAGTTGGATCCCAACTCTCCGACGGCCCGAGTGAACCTGGGACTTGCCATGCTCCGACTCGGACGAACGCGCGAGGCCCTCGATCAATTTGATACGGCATTGCGTATCGAGCCTGATTGCCGCAGCGCTCACGCGAACCTGGGGGCGGTCTACCTGTCGATGCGTAGATACGAAGATGCAATCTCACATCTCAAGCAAGCGGCTGCGCTCCGCGGCGCCGGGCTCGACGCCCGCTTCAATCTTGCCAACGCGTTCCTCCTGACGTCCCGCTACGACAAAGCCATCGAGCAATGCAAGACGATCCTCACTGTCCGTCCGGAGTCGGCCGTGGCGTATACCATTTGGGGACAAGCCTTGACGAAGCAAGGCCATCTTGAAGATGCCGAAGACCGGTTCCGACGCGCGCTTGATTTCGAGCCCCGCTCAGCGCCGGCCCGAATTCATCTGGCCCGGCTGCTGGATCAACAAGGTCGGCACGCCAACGCGCTTGCGTTGCTTCGCGAAGGCGCGTCCCTTTCGCAGCCTCCAACCGAGGTCGTGGCCACTCTCATCCGCGTACTTCTACGAGGCCCCGACGACGCACTTCGAAATCCGAAGCAGGCCCTGGCCTGGGCCGAACGCGCCAACGAGCAGACCGGGAAAAGCGATCCGATCCTCCTTGAAGCAATGGCCGAGGCGCTGCTCGCGACTAATCAGCCGGCCCGGGCGATTGCCATCCTCGAGCAGGCCGTTGCCGTCGCGCGGAAACAGAATCGTCCGCGCGACGTCGCAAGACTAACGCAGGCGCTTCAAGCCTGCCGCGCACAAACGGGTCTCCCGCATTGATCCGCGCGACGCGGCCGAGTAGCATCCTCCTCGATTATCTTCGCACGGTTGCCCACAAAAGCGGAAGGAAGGCTCCATGAGCAAGGCGCTGCGTAAGCTTGACGTGCCCAACGACGCCGAACCCATTCGGTTGGAGAAGGAAGGCAAGCTGGCCGTCCCGGACCGCCCCATCATCCCGTTCGTCGAAGGTGACGGCACCGGTCCGGACATCTGGCGGGCCGCCCAACCCGTCTTCGACGCGGCCGTGCACAAGGCCTACGGCAGCGCCCGGCAGATCGTCTGGATGGAGTTGCTGGCCGGGGAAAAGGCGTTCCGCCAGACGGGGGAATGGCTGCCCAAGGAGACGGTCCGGGCCTTCAAGGAATTGCTCGTCGGCATCAAGGGGCCGTTGACGACGCCCGTCGGCGGCGGCATTCGAAGCTTGAACGTCGCCTTGCGCCAGACGCTGGACCTGTACGTGTGCCTCCGCCCGGTTCGCTACTTTCCCGGCGTGCCCAGCCCCGTCCGCAGGCCCGGCCTGGTGAACATGGTGGTCTTCCGCGAAAATACCGAGGACATCTACGCCGGCATCGAATGGCCCGCGCGATCGGACGACGCCAAGAAGGTCATCAAGTGGCTCGAGAAGAAGATGGACGTGTCCAAGATCCGCTTCCCGAAGTCCAGCGGCATCGGGATCAAGCCCATCAGCGAGAAGGGCAGCAAGCGGCTCATCGCCGCCGCCATCGACTACGCCCTCCGGTACGGGCGCAAGAGCGTGACGCTCGTCCACAAGGGCAACATCATGAAGTTCACGGAG
>CAZKCX010000900.1:0-2086 GCA_964550865.1 uncultured Planctomycetales bacterium | reverse complement strand
ACGAGGTGATCTGCTCGGAGACCAGCTACATCGCGGGCGGCAAGTACTTCCATCCGTACTTCTTCATGAAGGAGGTCAAGGCGCGCTCGGAGGGCGAGTACCTCGTGGACCGGATGAACGACGAGGCCGTGGAGTTCATCACGCGTCACAAGCGCGAGCCGTTCTTCCTGTACCTTTCGCACTACGCGGTGCACACGCGGCTGAGCGGCAAGAAGAAGCTCGTCGAGAAGTACAAGGACCGCACAGGGGCGGGCAAGAAGCGCAACAACCCCGAGTTGGCGGCCATGATCGAGAGCATCGATCAGGGCGTGGGCCGGATCGTACGGACGCTCCGGAAGCTCGGTCTGGATAAGGATACGCTGATTGTGTTTGCCTCCGACAACGGGGGCGATCCGCAGGTGACCTCGAACGCGCCGCTGCGTGCGGCCAAATCGTTCCTCTACGAAGGCGGGATTCGCGTGCCCCTGATCGTGCGCTGGCCGGGTGTCGTGCGCCGAGGCAGCACGTGCAACGTCCCGGTCGTCACGCATGACTTCTACCCGACGTTCGCGGAGCTCAGCGGCGCGACGATTCCGCCGGATCGGCCCGTGGACGGCACGAGCGTCTTGCCCTTGCTGACGCAACGGGGCGGGATCGATCGCGAGGCCTTGTACTGGCACTATCCCCTGCGCAAGCCGCACTTCCTCGGCGGGAAGTCGGCCGGTGCCGTCCGGCAGGGCGACTACAAGCTGATCGAGCACTTCGAGACGGGCGAGCTGGAGCTGTACAACCTCAAGCGGGATCTGGGCGAGCAACGGGACATGAGGCTGTCCATGCCCGGCAAGGTGATCGAGCTGCACCGGCGGTTGACGCAATGGCGCAAGGAGGTCGGGGCATCGATGCCGCCGGCCGGGGCCGGCTCGCGAAACGCTCGCTGACATCCGGTCTTGCTTCCGCTACACTTCGAGACGGTAGCGTTTGCCGGCGAGGGGCGCGTCCGTGGTGGTGGGGATGCGCGATCCGTGCCGCGGGCATCGAACCGAGGAGAGCTCCCGAGGCCGGAGAGCGATTCGTGGCGCTCGAGGCCCTTCCGTCGTGCTTCTGTGGCGCGGCCTCTAAGCTGCCTGCAACAAAGATCGAACAGTGTGGCACGGCCGCCCTCGGCCGTGAACTGCCGAAAGCCCCAGCCGAGGGCGGCTGGCCCACAGAAGGCAAGGCTGCTCAACTGTTCAGACACCGTTGCGGACAGCGTAGGACCGTATGCAAGGGTGGTGGTCATGCCGATTCAGTTCTCTTGTCCGTCGTGTCGGCAGCCGATCGAGGTCGACGACGAGTTCGGCGGTGCGCAGGTCAGTTGCCCCTACTGCCGGAATGTCGTGACCGCGCCGACGGAATCGACGCTGTCGATCGCCGAAACGCCCGGGGGCGCCGAGACGCCGGAGGCACGACCCACGCACGTGGGAGCGGAGAGCGAGGAGCCACCGTCTCCTCCGGCGCCTCCGCAGGACCGTCCACACATTGATGTAACGGTCGGCGCGCCTCCGCCGTGGGCGCCCCAGGTCCCGATGGGCGGGGCGCCGAGCGGGACCCAACGGAATGTACCGGGCATCGTCAGCATCGTCGCCGGCGTGCTCGCGCTGGGGCTCTACTTCATGGCCGCGTCCGTTGCCTTCGCTCACCTAGAGGAAATTGGGATCGACCCCGGCAAGCCGATGAATCAGGCCGAGATCCAGAAGAAGTTTGCCGAAGTGGCTTCCGAGCCCGGGAAGCATCCCTGGATCGGCTCCATGGTGGCCGCCTTCGTCGGCGCGTGTCTGTCGTGGATTGGTGCGGTGATCTGCGGCATCATGGGCATGTCGCAGCGTTATCGAAGTCGTAGACTGGCCATTACAGGCTTGGTGATCTGTCTTATCCTGCCCTTGCTGAACTGCGCAGGCATGGCGCTTGGTTGACGAGCCGAATGCCTTGCCGCCAACAAAAAGGCCCGCCCCCGAACGACATCAGGAAACGGGCGTTTTTCATGCCCGGGACTGGATTCGAACCAGCACGGGCCTAACGGCCCACTAGGCCCTCAACCTAGCGCGTCTGCCAATTCCGCCACCCGGGC
>CAZKCX010000899.1:0-2088 GCA_964550865.1 uncultured Planctomycetales bacterium | reverse complement strand
AACCCCTGAGCAACGGCCTGACGGGGGCGAGCTTCTTCGTCGAGCCCGGGGAGCACCGTCTTGAGGTCCTCGTGATCACAGACGACAACCGAGAGCTCCGCGGCAGCAAGATCGTCACAGTCCTTCCGAAACGCGGCGGTAGCCAGCAAAGGCGTCCCACCCAACACTACGGCGTGTACCGCTAGCTCGGGAAGAAGACCTCAGACTTCAGCCCTCAGATTTCAGGTATCCGGTGCCGAGGGTTCTCCGTGGCATGGGCGTGTTGTCGGTGCGACCACGTGAAATGCGGGGAACCCGAAGATCCACCGCCAACGTGGCCGTGCGAGGAGACCACCCCTGCGTCTTCAGCCCCTGCACGCCGCGGCTTCCTTGCACGCGCAGACAAAAAGGTCTCCGCGTATAATGGGGCTTGCCCGGCGCACGGCACGCGTCGGGGCGAACTCCATAGGGTCGCGAGCCGCTTGGCGGACAAACGAGGACGAACCATGAACCCAACACGACGCGAATGGATGACGGGAACGCTCTCGACGGTGGCGGGCCTTTCGTTGGCCACGCAGGTGAAGCACGCCTTCGCCGCCGCCGGGTGCGATTGGCTCAAGGTGGGCATGTGCGACTGGTCGATGCACTGCATGAACACGCGGGCCTTTCCGCGCGGCAAGAGGATCGGCCTGGACGGCATTGAGGTCAGCATCGGCACGGAAAAGAACGATCTCTGGCTCCGCAAGCCCGAGATGCAGAAGAAGTACCTGGCCGCCGCCAAGAAGTTCGACATGGCCATGCCCTCGATGGCGATGGGCCTGCTCAACAGTTGTCCGCTCGTCAAGGACGAGCGCGCCCCCGGCTGGGTGGCCGACACCATCGAGGTAGCGCCCAAGCTCGGCGCCAAGGTCATCCTGCTGGCCTTCTTCGGCAAGGGCGCGACCAACACGAAGGACCCGCAGGAGATGGCCAAGCTGGTCGACATCCTCAAAGGCCTCATGCCGAAGGCGGAGAAAGCGGGCGTCATCCTCGGGCTCGAGAACCTGCTGAGCGCGGATCAGAACCTCGACGTCATCGAGAAGGTGGGCTCGAAGCACCTGCAGGTGTACTACGACGTCTACAACGCGGCCGGGCAGGGCTACGATGTGGTCAAAGAGATCAAGCAGATGGGCAAGAAACAGATCTGCCAGATCCACTACAAGGAAGGCCCGAAGTTCCTCGGCAGCGGCAAGATTGATTGGCCGGCCGTGGCCGCGGCCGTCAAGGACATCGGCTACCGCGGTTGGATGATCCTGGAGACCCAGAGCCCGACCGGTGACGTGGTCGCCGACACCCAGAAGAACCTGGCGTACGTCAAGAAGCTCTACGTGAGCTAGTGCTCCGTCGCTCGTCATCCGATGGATGGGTGGCCCATGGCTTCAGCCGTGGGGGACACGAATCTGGCATCGAATGCGTGTCCCCCACCTCTGAAGGGCCTGTCGATTTAATCGGTGTCGCGTCGAAAACAAAGGAGTTATGAACGAGGCTTCGAACGTAAGTCCTTGTTTTGCGTTCCGAACAGCATCGCTTTCCGAATAAGTCGACACCCCCTGAAGCGATGGGCCACCGAATAGGGGCGAGGGACGAAGGCACTTCGTCCTGTGCGGGGGTTTCGGCTATGATGTCCGCGGCCGGGATAGGGAATCCGGAACGACCGTCCGCGAGAGACCACACGAACGCAGATCGCCCACCGACGTTCGGACCATGCTAAGCCCGCAAGCGACCCGATTCATCGTCATGCTGCTCGTGATCGTCGTCTCCTCGGCGCTCGGGTATCTTGCGCGGCGTCGGAACTGGGTGAGCGAGACGGTCAGCCGCCCGGTGCACATGATTTGCATGACGCTCGGCTATCCGATCGTGAGCCTGCTGCCGGTCTGGGTCCTCCCGCTGCACCGCGAGGACGTCTGGATCCCCTTTCAGGTCATCCTCGTGACCATTTCCTGCTTCCTCCTTGGGCTACTGGTGGGCAGGGCGCTCCGACTGAACCGCCCGGAGCTCGGCGTCTTCAGCTACGCCGCCGCGCACAGCAACATCGGCTTCACCATGGGCGGGTTCATCTGTTTTTGTCTG
>CAZKCX010000898.1:1306-2090 GCA_964550865.1 uncultured Planctomycetales bacterium | reverse complement strand
CTCGGCGGTCCCCCGCCTCCGCCCCGTCCCGCCATCCCCCCCATCTGGCGCGAAATCCCCGTCAACCAGCGCCTGATGGCCAAGCGAGCTGCGGAGCTGGACGCCAAGCGAAAGCTCCTCGAGAGGATCAAGGGCCTGCGGATCGACAGCCGTACCCAGGTCCGGGACTTCGTGACCGAGTCGGACACGATCAACTCGGTCGCGCAGGGCCGGCTGACCGGCGCCCGCGTCGTGCGGGAGTTCTACCATGACGACGAGCTGATCGCCGAGGTGACCGTCGAGGTGCCTGTCGAATGGGTGATTCAGACGGTCAAGCAGCTCAGCGTTCAGAGTTGGCAGGGCGATCGCCTCAAGGGGATCGAAATCGAGCAGATCCTTCGCAAGCGGATCAGGAAGAACTTCGAGGCGACCGGAATGGGAACCGTCGCCCAGCCGTTCATCGAGAAGGTCTCCGTCAAGCAGATCGACGTTCCCGAGTGGCCCACGGTCATTCGCGCCACCGGTCAGGGGACCGATCCCCAGATCAACACGCCCCAGGGCAAGCTCAAGGCCGCCCGCGCCGCCGAACTGGACGCCAAGCGAAAGCTCGCCGAGCAGATCTGGGGCCTCCAGATCCGCAGCGATACCACGGTCCGTGACTTCGTGACCGAGCGGGACGAGATCCGGAGCCAGGTGCAGGCCGTCCTCGTCGGGAGCTACGTCGAGGCGACGCGCTTCAACAACGACGGAACAGCCGAGGTCACGGTCGCCATCCCGTCGGCCCAGATCTGGACGATCATCTATA
>CAZKCX010000898.1:0-1296 GCA_964550865.1 uncultured Planctomycetales bacterium | reverse complement strand
AAGGAGCTCCAGATCGAGATCCGACGCCAGGCGAGCTAACCCGACGTTCGACAGGAAGAGCGGTGACAATCGGCGGGCCGTCAGTCGCGAGAGGGGCTGGCGGCCCGTTTCGTTTTGGCCTGTTCGGTCGCGTTGGCCCGGCAATGGATCAAGCCGGAGTGGCATCTAACCGAATGGAAAGAAGACGCTTACCCTCGGCCGGTGCGAGCGACGCCCGTCGGGTTGCGTTGTGGTTCAACCTGCCGGGGCCTAAAATAGACTGAAAGCTGCTGATTACGGGTCTCAGGCGGCGGCGTCGAGCCCGCGGCAGGGCGACGGAAGCTGACCGATTCCGGACTCGGCGCTCGTCCTTTCCCATAGGGAGCCGTTCGGCAGCTGGTGATCGGAGCCAGATCATGCGCGCGCATCTGATCTCGACCCTTACCGCGGCACTGATGGCCGTTCCGGCCTTGGCGCAATACGGACGCGTCGAGGACGGTCGGGCCAACGACGGCAGCCTTCGTGTCGGGAGCGGCGGAAGGAATCTTCCGCGCAGGCAACCGTATCGAAGCTACTCGAACCAGGTCATCACCGGGAATGTCGGAAGGGGTCTCCACTTCCGCGGCGACAGCCCGATCGAATCGACGACGGCGTTCCAGGGCACACTCGGCTCGACGACCTTGGATACCTTCCGACGCGACGCAGTGAGCGTCGACGACGTCCGTCGCGGTTATACGTCCTACGGGAGGCGTCCGTACTACTCGCAGACCGGGACGGCCACCATCACCAGCGGCGTACGGTCCGGCTTTCAGCCAAGCGGCGTCCCGCGCGGCAGTCGAACGTACATCAACTTGCCGCAGGATCCGTACCGCCGGGGCGACAAGACGGATCGACCCTACAGCCGACAGATCCGCATCGCCGAGTCCCGAAGCGAAACTCCCGAGCTGGATCGAACCGAATCCCGCGCGTTCGACATCGAGCCGCGAACCCGAAGCGCGCTCTTCGGGATCGCGCCCGATCCCGCCGAGACGAGCCTCAACCCGTTCGCCGAGGACCGATCGCGTCGAGAGATGCGAAGGATACCCGTCTACTCCCGCACGAGGGCCATCGGGCGGGATCTGGAGGACCCCAATGCGGAGCCCGAAGAGGACGGATCGCTCGGCACGCTCACCCCGCCGCTCCGCCCCCGCTCGGAGGAAGCAGGCAGCCGAACGGGATCGGCACGGAGGGAAGGCGACGCAGGCTCATCGAGCCGGACCCCCGACGAGCCGCCCCAGCGTTCGAGCATCACGAGGACATACGCGGAGCGCGATGCCT
>CAZKCX010000897.1:0-2093 GCA_964550865.1 uncultured Planctomycetales bacterium | reverse complement strand
GGCGGAGAAGGTCGAGAACCGATTCACGTCCAAACCCGACAAGACGAAACTCGCCGGAGAGGGGGCGACCAAGCCTTCCGCGCGGGAACGACCCGACGCCAAGAAATCGGATCGGACGGGCCTGCCGAATCATGCATGGTTCCGCAACCTGGACGACATGACGCTCCGCGAGCTGGAGCACCTGCGGCACGAACTGCTCCTCTTCGCGAAGCGGAGGCAGCGGAACGCACAGATCGGAGAGACCGTCCTCGTGAAGGTCACCATTGATCGCAACGCGCCCCCCGGCGACCGGGAGCTGCGGCTCGGCACCCGCATGGGGCTGACCAACCCGATGGTCTTCCAGGTGGGCCAGCTCCCCGAGACGCGAGAGCTGGAATCCAACAACCCCGATCGGGAGGCCCGGCTGCCGGACGATCCGCCGCTCGAACTGCCCATGCTGTGGAACGGGCAGATCAAGTCGGGGGACGTCGATCGCTTTCGTTTCCGCGCGCGGCAGGGGCAGCAGCTTGTGATCAAGGCCGACGCCCGACGGCTGGTGCCGTACCTGGCGGACGCCGTGCCGGGCTGGTTTCAGGCCACGCTCGCCCTCTACGACGCCAAAAAGAACGAAGTTGCATTCGAGGACGACTACCGTTTCGATCCCGACCCGGTGCTCTTCTACAA
Source organism: uncultured Planctomycetales bacterium (assembly GCA_964550865.1). Lineage (GTDB taxonomy): Bacteria > Planctomycetota > Phycisphaerae > UBA1845 > JAFGLZ01 > JAFGLZ01. The sequence goes on along the minus strand of CAZKCX010000897.1, from coordinate 1,430 downwards.
GGTCCCGAAGGACGGGGTGTACACCGTCGAGATCCGCGACGCGTTGTACCGGGGTCGAGATGACTTCGTCTATCGCCTCGCGATCGCCGAGCAGCCCTTCGTCACGCACATGTTCCCGCTGGGCGGTCGGCGAAACGCCAAGGCGGTCGCCTCCGTGGCGGGATGGAACCTCTCGCAAAAGCAGGTGCGCTTGAAGACCCGCCCGAGTGATGACCCGGTGCGGACCATGGCCGTGCGGGAGGATCATCTCTATTCCAACCCGCTGGTCTATGCCTTGGACCGTCTGCCCGAGAGCAGGGAAGTCGAGCCCGACGACGGGATCGAATCGGCACAGGAGATCAAGCCGCCGCGAACTATCAACGGCCGCATCGGCAAGCCCGGCGACGTGGACGTATACCAGTTCACAGGCCGCGCAGGCGAATGGGTCGTTGCGGAAATCATCGCACGCCGGCTCGGCTCGCCGTTGGATTCCCTCCTGCGACTGACGGACGTCTCGGGACACGTGTTGGCCTGGAGCGACGACCACGAGGACAAGGCCATCGGGTTGCTCACGCATCACGCCGATTCGTATCTGCGGGCCCAGCTTGCCAAGGACGGGAAGTATTTCGTGCACGTGGCCGACGCGCAGCGTCAGGGAGGCTTGGCGCACGCGTATCGCTTGCGTGTCGGCCCGCCGCGGCCGGATTTCGCCTTGCGTCTGGTGCCCAGCAGCCTCACGATCGTCGGCGGTCTTTCCGCCCCCGTGACGGTGTACGCCCTCCGCAAGGACGGTTACGAGGGGGAGATCGAGGTGGCCTTCAAGGACGCCCCCGCCGGATTCAAACTGAGCGGCGGGCGGATCCCGCCCGGCCGCGATCGCGTCCGCATGACCATCACCGCGCCCGCCAAGCGACCCGAAGCGCCTGTCGTCGTCGAGCTGGAAGGCCGTGCCCGCGTCGGCAGACGGACCATCAGCCGGCCTGTGGTGCCGTCGGAGGACATGATGCAGGCGTTTCTCTATCGTCACCTGGTGCCTTCACAGGAGCTGATGATCGCGGTCAAGAGCCAGCGACGCCGCGTCGTGCCGTTTACGCTGACCGACGAGAGACCCGTTCGAATCCCCCAGGGCGGGACGGCCACGGTCCGAATTCGGGCGCCAAGACACCCCATGCTTCGCCAGCTGAAGTTCGAGCTCGACGAGCCACCGGCCGGCGTGAGCCTTCAAGACGTCGACATCGTCGCGGGCGGGTTGGCGATCGCGCTGAAGGCCGACGCCAAGACCGCCCAGGTCGGACCGACGGAGAACCTTCTCGTCGAGGTCTACATCGAACGCACGCCACCGAAGCAGAATGGCAAAGGGGCCAAGCAGAAGAGACGGTTCTCCCTCGGCGTCCTGCCCGCCGTCGGCTGCGAGATCGTCAAGCGGTAGACCCGAAGGCGTTCACGAAAGG
>CAZKCX010000896.1:0-2096 GCA_964550865.1 uncultured Planctomycetales bacterium | reverse complement strand
ATCACATCGGGAAGGACCCGCAGTCCGATCCCAAGGCAGAAGCGGATCCCAGGATGAATGAGGCGAGCGTCGGGGTCGATGCCATCAACCCCGCTGCGCCCCTCGTATCGGGCGAGTCGGCCGAGCGCGTCCAAGAGCGGACAGAGGACGCCGCGGCGCTTGCGCCGAGGCGGACGCAGGCGACGGTGCTTCCCACCGTGGAACTCGCTTCGGAAGAGACCTCTTCGTCATCCGATGACCTTCGGGATCCGAGCCTGCCAACGCCGGCCTCCCTCACGCAGGCCGAGCCGGTCGGTCCACCCGCGCCGAAGGAACTGCTGGAGTACCTTGCACGTCGCGCGGAGGGAGAGGAACCGCTTGCGGAGGAATCCCGCGAAGCGGTGGCACGAGAGCCTGCCCCGATCGACGACATGGGCGCTTCCGCCGAGACGTCCATACCAATGAACAGAGAGCAAAGCGCGGACGCAGAGGCCGAAACCACTGAGGAGCCCGAAGCGATCGTTGCGCCCGTCGTGGCCGATGCGCCTGTGGTACCGGATTCGCCCGGAGCGGCTGCTGTGCCCGTAGCGAAGGATGAGGCGATCGCCGAAGAGGCGATGGTGCAGAGCGAGGTCACTGAGGACGTGCCGTCGGATGACGAGCTCGGCAGTCCGGCGCCGACGGGGGACGAAGGTGCTGAACCTGTCACGACAGGTCTCGACGAACTCGAGGGGCTGATCCCGGAGGCCGAGTTGGTGGCCAAGGTCGTTGCGGAAGGTCCGCCGGCTGAGCTGGCAGCCCATACGGATGCCGCGGCCGCTACCCAGCCGGCCGAAGACGCCCGCGCGCGTGCCAATGATCTCGTGATGGCCGGTCAGAAGGCACTGGAGCAAGGAGAGTACGCCAAGGCCAGGGAGCTGTTCGGCCAGGCGTTGGAGTTGGTTCCCGGTCTTCCGGCCGCCACGGAGGGGATCGAGAAGGCCCAGCAGTTCGAGGTCATGGAAGAGCCGAAGACCTTGGTGGACAAGATCCGCCAGCGCAAGGCCATCTTGTGGCAGAAGGCCGAGACGATCTTCCGCGAGGCCGAGCGAGACATTCGCGCCGCGGTCGTGGAGCATCGTTATGCCGATGCCCGCAAGCAGCTCGAGTACGCCCGGCAGACGATCGAGTCGAATCGGGCCAACGCCGAGCCCCCGAGTCTCTACGAGAACCTCAAGAACGAGATCCAGGCGCTGGCCAATCTGATCGACGAATCGGAGCGGGCCTACGAAGAGCAGCAGGTCCGGGAGGCCATGGAGGAGGTTGCGCGCGTCGAAGAGCAACGCCGCATGGAGGCGGAACGCGCCAAGCAACAGAAGATCGATCACCTCATGGCCCAAGCGTTCAAGCTGCGTGGGGAGAAGCGCTACGAAGAGGCGGTCGACGTGCTCAAGCAAGTGCTCGTGATCGATGCAAAGCAGGAACGAGCGCGATTCCTCAAGGAGGACCTGGAGGACATCGTCGACTACCGCAATCAGCGGCAGTGGGAGGATGATCGCAAGCGGGAGAGCGCGCGCGTCCTGGCGGAGATCCGAGAGGATATGATCCCCTGGAGTCGCGAGCTGATGCGCTTTCCGAAGAACTGGCGGGAGATTACGGTCCGCAGCGAACGACTGACGCTGGAGGGCGAGGAAGAGGACGAGAAGAACGAGGAGGTCCACAAGAAGCTCGACCAGACCCTGCCCGAGATCGTCTTCGATGACGTGCCGTTTATTCAGGCGATCGAGTTCCTCAAGGAGCAGCAAGGCGTCAACATCCGCGTCGATTGGCGCTCCTTGGAACAGCTGGAGATCGATCGCGAGACGTCGGTCGTCGTCGAGAAGCTCAACGACGTGAAGTTCTCCACGATCCTCGATGCGGTGCTGGAGAGTCTTTCAACCCAGCCCGGGGAATTGGACTATGTCGTAACGGACGGGCTGATTCGGATCACCACCACCGAAACGCTCAACAACCCGCAGAACATGGTCTCCAAGATGTATGACGTGAAGGACCTGCTGCAAGACACGCCCGACTTCTTCAGCGCCGGCGGGATGGGCGACATGGGCGGCATGGGCGGCGGGATGGGGGGCGGCATGGGA
>CAZKCX010000895.1:0-2099 GCA_964550865.1 uncultured Planctomycetales bacterium | reverse complement strand
GCCCGTCAAAGACCTCGCCGAACTGGTCGCCGAGTCCATGGGGTTATAGGTTCCTGCGAGTGGATGAAGAAGACGCCAACGGCCAAGGGAAGACCCAAGACGGACAAGTTCGACCGTACGAAGAAACACGATACGCGCGAGTTCGACGAGGAGTTCGTGGCCGATGCCCTGGCCGAAAAGAAGGGCATCTCCCGAGCCAACCTCATCGCACGCGGCCTGCGGGCCGTGCTTGTCGTGGAGGAGGATGAATCCACATCCTGCCCGTGATACCCTTGCCCATGCCTGCGGCAGCGGCCGACAAGCTGCAGGGCTTTGCCCGATGCGGCCCAGCCCGATGTGGCCAGCCTGTGGCCCAGCCGCCCTCGGCTGGGGAATGAAATCGTTCACGGCCGGGGGCGGCCGTGCCACACGGTTTACGGCCGGGGGCGGCCGTGCCACACGGTTTACGGCCGGGGGCGGCGGTGCCACGCTGTTCACGGCCGGGGGCGGAGGTGCCACACGGTTCACGGCCGTGGGCGGCGGTGCCACACTGGACACTTGCTCTTGTGAACATCTCAGTGGCCGTGTGACGGCCCGTTCCCCCCGCGATACAATCCCCATCATCTACATGAAGACACGACGACCGAAGCCGCATTCCAGGAGCAACCGATGAGGATCGATCCTCGAGTCGCTCGGGCAATCGTCATTGGCATCGGCCTCGCCGGCGCCGCTGGGGTGGTGTCACGCGACGCCCTCGCCGAAGGGCGAACGCATCGCATCATCTACAACGACGACGCCCAGGGCCTGTACGAAGCCCCGGTCGAGAGGACCGAGCAGTTCCTTCGGGACTTCCTCCGCCGTGAGATCGCGATGGCCCCCATCACGACCTTCTGCTTCCTCGCCGCCACGCCAGACGTCTGCACCTATCAGACCCAGGTCGGTGAGGTCTGCGGGGCACGGTTCGATGAACCCAAACACTGGGGACGGGCCATCCGAGCGCTCCAGCAGCGCGGAACGGACGTGCTCAGGATCGTGATCAGCGAGCTTCGGCCGCGCGGGCTGGAGATCCTCGCCGCCGTCCGCATGAACGATACGCACCATCGAAGCCTCGACCCCAAGAAGCCCCTCTGCCCGCAGTTCGCCATCGACCACCCGGAGTACGTCATTCGGCAGCCGGACGGCCGCAAGAACGAGACCGCCCTCGACTACTCCTATCCCGAGGTCCGAGAGCACCGCTTCGCCATCCTCCGAGAGTTGGCTACCGAATACGACCTCGACGGGCTCGAGCTCAACTTCTGCCGATGGGCCAAGCACTTCCCCCGGCATCAGGGCCGAGAGAAGGCGCACATCATGACCGAATTCATCGGCCGGGTTCGGGCCATGCTCGATGACGTTGCGAAGCAGCGAGGACGCAAGCGGCTGACCCTCGGCGTTCGCGTGCCCGAGACGATCCGCGCGTGCTGGATGGCCGGGGTCGACGTGCGAACGTGGGTCCGCAAGGGCTGGGTGGACTACGTCGTGCTCGCGACGTGGAACGAGACCGATCCGCAGATCGATCCCGCGCCTTTCGCCGAATTCACCAAGCCGGCGGGGTGCGACCTGCTCGTGATCATGGGCAACATGATGGGCGGCACGTGGCGGGGCAAGCCGACGATCAGCGGGCGCGGCGTGGCCCAGTTTCGGGACAACTACTCCGGCATGCTGCTCAGTGTGCCCGAGGCCCGCGGCTGCGCTGCGAACTACTACGCCCGCGGCGCGGACGGCATTGCGTTCTGGAACATCAGCTGCAACATGGGCGCCAAGGGCAAGTTCTCCTCGGCCGAGCAACGCGAGCGGATGCGGGCGTGGATGAACGCCGTCGTCGATCCGCGGAAGGTCCGTGCGGGCCCGAGGCGCTATCACTTTCTGCCGCTCTACAAGGGCGTGGGCAAGCTTCGGCCGCCGCTGCGGAACTACCCCTGGTACGGTGAGGGATGCAGCCCGTTGGGCGTCGCCAAGACGCAGATCTTGACCTTTCCCGACGAGAGGCTCGGGCAACGGCAGACCTACCGCTTCTTCGTGGCCGACGGCCGAGACGGTCGGCCGGTGAAGGGCACGCTTGGCTTCCGCGTCTTCCAACT
>CAZKCX010000894.1:0-2107 GCA_964550865.1 uncultured Planctomycetales bacterium | reverse complement strand
GCGCGCCTATCCCCTCAGAGACGGCGTCGCCGACGACGCGCAGAGCCGGGACGTCGCATCGGCCGTCGAGGGCAAACGTCTGGCCTGGACACCGCCGGACAAACGCAAATGGCGCGTGACCGCCCAGGTGGCGGTGCCGTTTCAGGCCTTCTACCTGAGCGAGAAGGCCACGGACGCCTTCATTGACATGTTCTACGGCGAGATCGAACGCCGGGTCGGTTGCGAGGCCATGGGCAAGAGCTTCGCCGGCGTGTTCCAAGACGAGCATCCGCCCACACCACGCGACATCTATACGGAGGCGCTGGCCAAGCGGTTCCGCGAACACTGCGGCTACGAGATCGGCCGAGCGATCCCGGCGCTGCATTTCGACGTGGGCCCGCTGACGCCCAAGTACCGCACGGACTTCTTCGACGTCTATCTGGGCCTGGTCGAGGCGACGTATTGGAAGCCCATCTACGATTGGACGTGGAAGCGCAACGTGCTGACGAGTCACGACAACTGGGGCCGGAACAACATCGCCCGCCAGAGCGCCGGATACATCGACTACTTTCGCTCCCAGCGGTGGTTCTCCGCGCCCGGCTACGACGACGCCGGCCAGCGTCCCGTGACGCAGCGCAACTACTACGACGCCAAGATCGCCTCATCCATCGCGCGGCTCTACGGCCGTCCCCGCGTCTGGAACGAGGCGTTTCACTCGAGCGGCTGGGGCCGCAGCACCGATCAGACGGTGAGCTGGCTCAGCGCGGGTATGGCCTTCGGCGCGAACCTCTACGACGAACACGGCCTCTACTACGCCACAAACGCCAGCACCTGGGAGCACGCGGCGCCCGACCCCCACTGGCGCCAACCGTATTGGGTCTACTACCAGACGATCTCGGACTTTGTCGCCCGTTCCAGCTACTTGTGCGCCCAAGGCAAGCATGTCGTCGACGCCGCCGTCCACTACCCCGTCGTCAGCCTACTGGCCGGCGCGCGCCCGGGCGAGCGCGAACCCGACTACAACGGCTACATGGGCCTGTCGCGCGCCGTCTTCGACGCGGGCATCGACAACGACATCGCCGATGACGACTCGATCCTCGACGGAAAGGTGAAAGACGGCACAATCGCAATGGGCGGTAACGCCTATCAAGCCCTGGTCTTCGGCGCAGAGATCGCGGTGCGGCGCGGCGTGATCGAACAGGCCCTTGCGCTCGTCCGGTCCGGCGGGACGGTGCTCTTCTTCGGGCGCCTACCGCTCGACAGTACGGACGCCGGCCGAGACGATCCCAAGCTCGCCGCATTGCTCGACCAACTGCTCGGCGTCAAGCCTGTCGCGCATCCCGACGAGTCCATCGCCAACGAGCACCCCAACGGCGGGTTCTCCGGCTACATCAAGCTGAACCGTGGCGATCTGGTCCGAACGCTGGAGGAACGACTCGACCGCGACTTCGTCTCCGAGCAGCAGAGCGTCTACGTCACGCACCGCAACGTCGACGGCGTGCACGTCTATCTCGTCATGAACACGCTCGACGGACCGAATCCCATGAAGGCGCGGTTCCGCGTCGACGCAGTGCCCGAGCTCTGGGACCCGTTCACGGGCAAGGTGGCGCCCGTGGACGCGTTCGAGCGCCGCGACGGTTACACGTTCGTCGAGCAACGACTCGAAGGCAACACGGCCCACTTCTTCGTGTTCCGCGATGGTTCCGAGCGCCGCGCGCGGAACGTCTCGAGCCGCCCCCAGCCCGAGCCGCGCCTGCTCGACGAGGAATGGACGCTCTCTGTGGTCCCCACGCGAGACAACCGCTGGGGTGAGTTCCGATGGCCGCCGTCCGAAGAGGTGCTCGGGCCTGAGGTGCGATCGTTCCGGTATGCCCGCGAGACGCTCGAGCGGGGTCTCCGAGCCGGCTGGAACCAGCCCGAGTTCGACGACGCGGCCTGGCGCACCACCCTCTACAGCACCGGTGCCCACTGGCTCGTGCGGCGCGTCGCCCAAAACGACCATGACGCCGCCAAGCAAACGCTCGAACACCTCGACTCTCTCGCGCCCGGTGCGAAGGGCTGGAACGAGGTGCGTTTCTCGCAGTCGATTGGCCTGGCCAAGCCCGTGCCGTGGGGTGGGCACAGCGGC
>CAZKCX010000893.1:0-2110 GCA_964550865.1 uncultured Planctomycetales bacterium | reverse complement strand
CACGGCCGGGGGCGGCCGTGCCACACTGTTCGATCTTTGCTGCAAGCAGCTTAGCATAGCCGCTTCGGACTCTTCGTAGGATTCGGGAGCACAGACCATGGACAAGCAACAGATCGGATTGGTAGGCCTGGCGGTGATGGGTGAGAACCTTGTGCTCAACATCGAGCGCAACGGGTTCGGCGTGGCGGTCTTCAACCGCACCACGGAAAAGGTGACCCGGTTCATCGAGGGACGGGCCTCCGGCAGGAACATCAAAGGTGCCTACAGCCTTCAAGAGCTCGTCGACTCCCTGGAAACGCCGCGACGAATCATGCTCATGGTCAAGGCCGGTGGCCCGGTGGACGACTTCATCGAGCAGCTGCGGCCCCTACTGGCCCCCGGGGATATGCTCATCGACGGCGGGAACAGCTACTTCAAGGACACGATTCGGCGCAACAAGTCGCTCGCGTCGGACAACATCCTGTACATCGGGACGGGCGTCAGCGGCGGTGAGGAAGGCGCCCTCTGGGGACCCTCCATCATGCCCGGCGGTCAGGAGGACGCCTACGACGCCGTCGGCCCGATCCTCACGAAGATCTCCGCCCATGTCGAGGGCGAGCCTTGCTGTGCCCACCTCGGGCCGGATGGGGCCGGCCACTATGTCAAAATGGTCCACAACGGGATCGAATACGGCGACATGCAGCTCATCTGCGAGGCTTACTTCATCATGGCCAACGCCCTGGGCATGTCGGCCGACGACATGCACGAGGTCTTCGCCGAGTGGAATGCGGGTGAGCTCAACAGCTACCTGATCGAGATCACCACCAACATCCTGGCGAAGAAGGACCCGGAGACCGGCAAGCCCATCGTCGACGTGATCCTGGATACCGCCGGGCAGAAGGGCACGGGCAAGTGGACCAGCCAGGACGCCCTGGACCTCGGCGTGCCCGCGCCGACGATCGCCGAGGCGGTCTTCGCACGGTGCCTGTCGGCCATCAAGGAGGAGCGCGTCGCGGCCGGCAAGAAGCTCAAGGGCCCGCGGAAGCGCTACCGCGGCGACAAGGAGAAGTTCATCGAGGCGATCCGACAGGCCCTCTTCGCCAGCAAGATCTGCAGCTACGCGCAGGGCTTCGCCCTGATGGACGCGGCCGGCACGGAATACAACTGGGAACTGGACTTCGGCACCATCGCCAAGATCTGGCGGGGGGGCTGCATCATCCGGGCCCAGTTCCTGCACCGCATCACCGACGCGTACCAGCGCGATCCGAACCTGGACAACCTGCTGCTCGACCCGTACTTCAACGACGTCGTGAAGGCGGCACAGCCGCAGTGGCGGAAGGTCGTCAGCACGGCCGTCAACGCCGGCATCCCCGTGCCGGCGTTCAGCAGCGCGATCGCCTACTTCGACGGCTACCGGCAACCGCGGCTGCCGGCAAACCTGCTTCAGGCGCAGCGCGACTACTTCGGCGCGCACACCTACCTTCGCGTGGACAAGCCGGGCGAAGGGCCCTTCCACACCGAGTGGACGGCCGAGGAATCTTCCTGAGCGCACGAAAGCGGCCACCGATTCCACACGGTGGCCGCTGATATCTTTGCGTGAGACAAATACTATCCTCACGGATGCGGCCCGGTGGGACCGAGCCGCATCTTCGTGAGGGGTCTTCTTCTGCCAGGGGTCCCGACCGTCAACTACCGCCAACGACGGTAGACGACACCGGCACCGAGGGCGAGCAGCGTCAGCCCGAGCAGGGGCATCAGCGCCGCGCTGCCGCACGCGAACTTCGCCTTGACTTCCCAATTCCGGTCCATGGTCAGATTCAGGACGAGATTGGTGTCCTGGTAGTTGTTGTTGGAGTCGGCGGGGTCAATGACCTCCCACTTGTTGAAGCCCTTCCCGTTCGGATCGGGCACGGCCGTCAACGTTAGCTCGATTCCGTCGGGATACTTGTCCTGCCTCGCCAGATTGGGGTCGACGATGACGTATCCGTTCTCCGGATGGCTCACCTCGAGGTTCAGCGAACGGGCAATGCCGCCCCGGGCTTCGATGTGAATCGGCACACGTGCCGGGAAGTCGTCGCTCTTGATCCAACTCGTCCAGTCCAGGGTCACCACCATGTCGCCCCCCGGGCCC
>CAZKCX010000892.1:0-2117 GCA_964550865.1 uncultured Planctomycetales bacterium | reverse complement strand
CGGGAACTCGTCGTCGAAGACGAAGATCGCGTTCGGCCGCGACAACGACCTGTACGCCCTGGCCGACTTCGGTGGTCGTTCCGCCCTGCTGCACTCCACCGACGGAGGCCGGACCTTCACCGCCCACGCGCTCGATCGGGGTCGTCAATTCGACATCGAGCAATTCTCCGGCCACAACGTGCCGGACGGCCCGCCGCCGGTCCTCCGCTCGATCCGAAAGGCGAGGGACAAGAGGCTGCGATGGCGGGTCATCAGCGACCTGCACCTGTTTCTACCGACAGAAGAAGAAGGCCGGCTGACGCTGGGCGATCCGATTCTCCTCTCCAAGGAAAGCCTCGGCGTGGGCGCCCACTCGGGCGTTCCGTCGGCGGTGGTCTCGCGCGGCTCGAAGGTGCACGTGGTGTGGGCGGAGGCGACCGATCCGAAGGTGAAGGTCCCCGGCGTCCCCACGTACGTGAACACGTACGACCGTGAGACGAAGACGCTCGGCAAGCCGGTGCTGGTGGGCTACGGCGCGCCGCCCAACGACGTGCACAATCGGCCGAGCATCACGATGGACAGCAAGGGCTACTTGCACGTCCTGACGGGGACGCACGGCAGGCCGTTCCATTATGCCCGCTCGCGGAAGCCCAACGACTCGCAATCCGGATGGACCGAGGCCAAGCCCGTCGGCGAAGGCCTCCGGCAGACGTACATCGGCATGGTGTGCGGGCCGGACGACACGCTACACATCGCCTTTCGGTTGTGGCGTCACGACAAGGAGACCTTCGACAGCGGGGCGATCTTCGCGACGCTGGCGTATCAGCGGAAACGGCGGGGCGAGCCGTGGGAACCGCCGCGGATCCTGATCAAGCCCCCATTCTCCGAGTACAGCATCTTCTACCACCGGCTGACGATCGATCGGAAGGGCCGGCTGTTCCTGTCGTATGACTACTGGTCGACGTACTGGTTCTATCGCACCGATCACGTGGGCAATCGGCGCGGGCTGCTGATGTCGCCCGACGGCGGCGAGACCTGGAAGCTGGCCGAGACGGCCGACTTCCCGTAACCGCCCAGACGGACAAGTCGACGCGTCCTGGACCCGGAACGCTGAACCCCGAACGCTGCCGTTTCGCCGCTTCGTTGGGTGTACATCGCTGAAGGAGAAAGCCAAAGCGGCGGCACAGACGCCGCATCTCCATATCGCGCTCTGATCCCGGGTCCCTGCTGTTCCGAAACCGGATACCGTCACCGGAGCAATGCGATCCACTCGATTCATCTGTGACCCCGCTCAGCCGATCGGGCCCCGCATGATCTTCCCGTAGACCTCGATGCCGCGCTGGAACGCGTCGAGGGCGAGCCACTCATCCTTCGTGTGGGCCTGCGCGACGCTGCCCGGGCCGAGGACGACGGCGGGGATCTTTGCCTGCCCGAAGCTGCTCGCCTCCGTGCCGTACTTCGCGCCGACGGCCTCGCCGGGCATGCCAAGCGATTCCAGAATCGAGCCGACATGGGCCGACCAGCGCTCGTTCGTGCTCGGATCCAGGGGCGGCACGATATACGGCTCGCCCTGCTCGACGTTGAGCTTCGGATCGGCTCGGCGGAGGTCGTCCAGGATGGCCTCAATGGCGGGCAGTACCTGTTGGGGGTCCTCTCCGGGGACGGTCCGCCGATCCAACTCGATCTCGCAATGCTCGGGGATGATGTTCACCTGGCTGCCGCCGCGAATGACGTTGATGCTGCACACGGCGCGGCCGGTCAGGGGATGGCTGGCCTCTAGCGCCGGGACGTAGCGCGACTCGATCGCGCGGACGACCTCGACCATCCCGCTGATGGCCGAGACGCCGCTGCTCGGGTCGGACGAGTGCGCGCTCACACCGTGCGTGTGGATCTTCCATCGCACGACGCCGTTGTGCGCGGCCACGGGGCGAAGGTCGGTCGGCTCGCCGACGATCACGCCCGCGGGGCGCCAACCGAGTCGCGGAAGATCGTCGGCGATGAACGACACGGCGCCCGTCATGCCGAACTCTTCGTCGATGGTGTAGAGCGCGGCCAGGTTGTGCGGCCGATCGGTCTCGCTTGCCGTGGCGATGAGGGACCACAGGGTGGCCGCTCCCGTGCCCTTCGTGTCGCAGGCC
>CAZKCX010000891.1:0-2121 GCA_964550865.1 uncultured Planctomycetales bacterium | reverse complement strand
GGCTTTACTTGTCCTGCCTTCGACCCTGAGGCTCAGACCCGAAGGGAACTTCGTCCAAGGAGCCGTGGGGGACGCGAATCGGCCGCCAATTCGTGTTCCCCACCTCTGAAGAGGTGGGCCACCCATCGGCCGGACGCCCATCGAATGCGTTGCGACAGAGCACTAGGGAACCCCGTCGTCCGACGGGGGACCCGCCTGCTTGAACAGCGCCACCCGGGCGTAGGCCTCCTTCATCGTGTTCGACAAGACATTGATGTCGACCGGCTTCTGCAAATAGGCGAAGGCGCCGAGCTCCAACGCGATCTCTCTCTCGCGATCCGACCCGTGGCCGGTCAGGATGATCACCTCGGTGCGCGGGTGATCGCGCTTGACCCGCCGCAAGACCTCGATCCCATCGATGCCCGGCATCTTGAGGTCGAGGACCATGACCTCGGGCTCGTCCTTCTCCACGAGGGAAAGGGCCTCTTCCCCGTTGTACGCGATCGAAGGGGACATGCTCCGCGTCTCCAGACGCTCGGAAAGGGTCTGCACGAATTCCTTCTCGTCGTCGACGAGCAGCACCTTTTGCGGAACATCAATGTCCACCGGCGGCCACACATTCGGTGTCTTGACCTTGGGACCGATACGTACCTCCACGTCCTCGACGCCCGAAACCGTTTTCGCGAGCCCCTCCAGCTTTCGCTTGTAGGATTCCAGCCGGAAGGCGTACTTCTTCAGCAGGATCGTCACCTTCCCCCCTTCCGCCGTCACCTCAACATCGTGCTTCTTCTCGGCCAGTGCCACCCACACCCGCGACGCCAACACGAAATCCTCGGCTCGCTGCCGGGATTGCGGTGTGGTCTGCACCGCCGGTCGCTGGGCATTCTCGGCGATCAGGCTGACGGCATCCTCCACGGACTTCGAATGCATCGGGAGGACGATGTCGTGGAGCTGGCTGTCCCACGGCGGAACCGTGAGGGACAGGAACTCCCCCCAGGCAAGGAGATTCCGTTCGTCCCGCTCCACCAACGTGCGGGCACGCCGGTCCGAGACCGCATCGTGTTCGACCGCCTGCCCCACGCGGAATTCCTTGTCGGCCACGAGGCACACGCGCAGGACGTGCGTGATGTCCTTGGGAATCAACGGGGTCGCCAAGCCGCAGTAGACCACGTTGTCCTGCGCGATCGTCTCGGCCAGGACCTTGCGGATGTACGCCACATAAAGACGACGCCGGGAGGCCCCTCCGCTGAAGAGGGAGAACGAGCGACGCAGGCAGGTCCGTAGCTTGCTCTTGGACGCGCCGAACTCCTCCGCCGTCCTCTCGATCAGGGATTCTTCAAGAACCAGTTTGTCGGAGAGGGCCTTGGCGACCTGCTCGGCGATCTCCCAACCTCGGCAATACGACTGTCCGAAGACCGTAACTACAGGCATGTCGAATGCTTCCTGTCCAAGGTACGAGAGGGGCCGACCCACGGGTGCCGTGCACACCGGCGCCCGCGCTCAGGGCTCGATAGACGTCTCGATCGTGGAACAGACCATGCAGAACGTCCACCACGGGAAGCGCCGCGAATCCCCATCCGGTCCGGGGGCTCCGATGCTCGGATCGCTGTCCTGTATCGTCTATTCCTCCGTCGGCGCATGGTACCATCCGGCAACGGCCATAGGCAACAAAGCCGACACGCCACGCGGCGGCTCCGTCACTTCCCGCGGAGATGCCTGTCGGCGAAATCCATGTAGCGCTGCCAGTCGTATTCCGTCAGGTCGTGCCCCCCGCTTCGAACATGGTAGCCGACGGTCTCGTGCACCGGTCGGTCCACCGGCGGCATCTCGTCGCTGGGCAACCCCCTCTTGCCGAACAAGCGATACACCGCCCCGGCATGATAGGCCGAGAGGAACTCGCCACGCGGATCGGCCCACCGGTCCTTCACCGCGCTGGCGACGTACACGGGCCGCGGCGCCATCAGCGCGATCAGCATGTGCTGATCGACGGGCAACGCCACCTCGCGATCGTTGTACTTCTTGAAGTTCGCGCAGAACCAATGCGGGAAGTGCGTGTTGATTCGCTTGACGGTCTCTCCGAACGCCCGGCGACTCAGCGCGGCCCCTCCGCATCCGGAGTCGTTCGATATCACGACGGCGAAG